>JAFRWQ010000200.1 GCA_017437925.1 Bacillota bacterium | reverse complement strand
GGCGGCCTTCATGGCGGCGTTGATGCCCTCCACGCTGACGGTCTCGGTGTCGTCCTTGAGGGTAGCGTCCAGGATGGTGATGGAGCCCGTGGCGACGGGGACCCTCTGGGCGGAGCCTATGAGCTTTCCGTCAAGCTCGGGTATGACCAGACCGATGGCCTTGGCCGCTCCGGTGCTGTTGGGCACGATGTTCATGGCGCCGGCCCTTGCTCTTCTGAAATCGCCCTTCTTGTGGGGTCCGTCCAGTATCAGCTGATCGCCCGTATAGGCGTGGATGGTGGTCATGAAGCCGGTCCTCAGCTCCCTGTAGCCCGCGAGGGCCTTGGCCATGGGGGCAAGGCAGTTGGTGGTGCAGCTGGCGCCGGAAACAATGATGTCGTCCTTGGTCAGGGTCTCGTGGTTAACGCCGTAGACTATGGTGGGAAGGTCGTTGCCGGCGGGGGCGGAGATCAGGACCTTCCTGGCGCCGGCCTCGATGTGGGCCATGGACTTGGCCTTGGAGGTGTAAAAGCCCGTGCACTCGAGCACTATGTCGATGTCCAGCTCCTTCCAGGGGAGGTTCTTGGCGTCGGCTTCCTTGTATACGGGGATGTCCTTGCCGTCAACGCGGATGGCGGCCTCGAGGGGCTCGACCTCGTGACCCTCGAAGCGCTTCTGGACGCTGTCGTACTTGAGCAGATAGGCCAGCATGTCGGGACTCGTCAGGTCGTTGATCGCGGCGATCTCAAATCTCTCGTCGCCCCAGAGCTTTCTGAAGGCCAGCCTTCCGATGCGGCCGAAGCCGTTGATCGCTATTTTAGTCATTTTTTCTCCTTTCCTGCCCCGCTCCGCTGAGCAGAGCATCCGGGCTGCCGCTTCCCGCGGCTTTTATTCTTCGTTTTCGATGCTTCTATTATATTCCAACAAAGGCCTTAGTCAAGAAAAGATACGGCGGCGCCCATACTCTTTGCCGCCTTGATAACACAGGCCGGCGGGGATATAATCAATTTAGTCTTAACGCTCCCCGTCCCCCTTGAAAAACACCGCCGAAGATGCGGCGAAAGAAAAGGAATCCATATTATGAAAACCCGGCGCTTTATACCCCTGATCCTCATCGCTCTTCTCCTCTGCCTCTCCGCCTGCGGCGAAAAAGAGGTCACCGACGAACCCGTCACCGTAAGCTTCACCAACAGGGGCGAGCCTGTCAGCGCAGACGGGACCTTCACCGGCACCTTGGTCAGGAAGGTCCCCGAAGGAGAGGGCGTCTTCAGGGCAAACGATGGCTGGACCTACGAGGGAAACTTCAGCGAAGGAAAGATAGCCGGAAACGGAAGCATCAGGGACTTCAAGACCCAGACCGACGAGCCCTTCGCCGGCAAAACCGTCACCGGCACCTATAACGGGCCGCTGGTCGACGGCCTTCCCAACGGAAAGGGCAGATTCGCCCAGGATGACTCCGGCTTCTTCTACGAGGGCGAGTTCAGCAACGGATACATCTGGGGAGACGGCAATGTAAAGGGCTGCAGCTACATCCTGGTCATGGACGGCGACTATCTCGAGGTGGTCTATGAGGGACCCGCGACCAACGGCCTCCCCGACGGAAGGGAGGGCAAGCTGTTCTGCGCAGACGACGGCTGGACCTTCGAGGGCCCCGTTACCGAGGACGCGTTCGGCCCCAAGGGAAAGATCCGCGACCTGGTCTGCAGCGTAAGCATCGGCGAAAACGAATACGAAGGGGTCTATGAGGGAGAGGTCACCGATCTCGTGCCCGAAGGGAGCGGCCGCTTCGAGTGCGCCGACGCCGATAATGCCTGGACCTACGAGGGAGGCTTCAGCGAAGGGAAGCCGGCGGGAGAAGGCTCCGCCGAAAACATGCCCTTAAAGCCCGTTATAATGGGCGCAGAACGCCCCGTCTCCTACACCGGACCCCTGAAGGACGGCAAAGCCTCGGGCAGCGGGACCGCGGTCAGTACCTCCGCGGCCGACGTCTTCACCTACACCGGCGAGATGGAGGACAACGCCCCCAACGGACAGGGAAGGATAAGCCTTCCCAACTCCGGCAAGTCCTTCGGCGGCACCTTCACGGACGGGAACTTCACTCCCACCAAGGCCGAATACTTAAGGGAGATGCTCTTCCTCGGCGGAGCTTCGGGCGATGTCGATCTTGCGGCCGCCGGAAAATTCGTGGACGAACACGAAGAGCTCTTCCCCCCTGCCGAAGATCTTGAGATACCCGATGAAGACCTTCAGCCCTTCGATTACGATACCCTGGCAGGCAGCAGGGGCAGTTATGCCGACAGCCTCACCTCCGTCTACGCGGTCGCCCTCGCGTCGGGATACAACAACTTCAACGGCAGCACCGCGTATTACATCACCTTTATGGATCCGTCCGGCCGTTTTTACATCTTCGAGTTCGCCGGGGCCGAAGAATTCAGGCAGAACGCTCCGGCCAGGATCTGGGGCCTTCCCTTAGGAGTGATGAACTGGGCGGGCAGCGAAGGCCTCAGCCTGGACATGCTCACATTCTACGGCTGCAAGCTGGAATATATTGAAAACTGAGGGCCGGGCGGCCTTCGGACCGCGGGCAGCCCGGAACACTTCGCTTAACAGACGATTTATATTGATTTTTCTCCCGATGCGGGTATAATAGGACCTGTCTTCAGGGCAGGGTGAAAGCCCCTACCGGCAGTGATGTCCCGAAAAGGAACGAGCCTGCAAGCAGAAGCACGAAGCGGTGAGAACCCGCTGCCGACGGTCACAGTCCGGATGGGAGAAGATAAAGGACGCTCTGAGTTTACATGCTCAGAGTTTATTTTTTGATCAAAGCTCCTTTATCTTTGCGCAGGAAAGGAGTTTTTATTATGAAAAAGAACAAGATCAGCGTCAGGACCATAGCCTTCGTCGGCGTTCTGGGAGCCCTCTCGGCAGTGCTCATGCTCGTGAGCTTTCCGCTGCCCTTCGCTCCGAGCTTCCTCAAATTCGACCTCTCGGACATCCCGGGCCTCTTTGCAGGCTTCTTCCTGGGTCCCGCCGCGGGCTGCCTGGTCGCTTTGGTCAAGATACTGCTCAACTTCGTCCTCAACGGCACCACCACCGCCGGAGTCGGCGAGCTCTCGAACCTCTGCGGCAGCTGCGTCTTCATTCTCACTGCTGCCCTCATCTACAGGAGCGACCACACTAAAAAAGGCGCCATGAAGGGCCTCGTCTGTGCGACCTTCTTCACCAGCGTCCTCTACGTCTTCATGAACGCCTTCGTCATGTTCCCCCTCTACGGAAAGCTTTACGGCCTCTCGACCGAGACTATAGTCGCCATGGGATCCAAGGTGAACCCCCTGGTAAAGGACAACCTGACGATGATGCTCTTTGCAGTCCTGCCCTTCAATCTGGTCAAGTACTGCATAGTTTCCCTCGTCACCGCCCTCGCCTACAAGAAGTGCTCCAACGCCTTAAGGGCGATCGTCAAGTAAAAGCGCTTTCAGGGCTGTCAGGCGCAAACGCGACGGTATGTTTGTCAGCCGCGAACGCGCCGGGATGGCCGCCAGGGGAAACGATCCCGAAACGGCGGCCGGATATATATGATAGTAAAAAAGCTGCCCCTCCGGGCAGCTTTTGATGTATTCGGGATCAGTGGGATTTTCTCCCCCAGGCGTCGACCCAGCGGCCTTTCCTGTACCGGGTGTAGAGTATCGCGAAGCGCAGCACCCAGTCGATTGCCATGGGCACCCATACGCCCAGCAGGCCCCAGCCGAAGAACTTGATGAGTATGTAGGCCAGGGGGACCCTTATGCCCCACATGCCCAGGAGCGAGGTGATCGCCGTGATGCGAACGTCTCCGGCTCCCCTTAAGACGCCGTTGGTCGCCATGCCGAGAGCCTCCAAAGGCTCGACCACGCACTGTATGCGAAGGGCCAGGGTCGCCATCTTTACGACCTCCTGGCTGGGAGTAAAGAAGCTTATGATATAGGGGCAGAAAATGAAGACTATCGCGGTCGCCCCGCAGCCCACGATAAAGGCAAGCCTCATGGTCTCGTGGGCTAAAAGCTTCGCCCTGTCCTTGTCCCCGGCGCCCAGCCACTGGGAGACCAGGGTGGTCCCGGTCATGCCGAAGCCCATGACCGACATGAATATGATGGACTCGGCGGTGCCGCCCAGCTGGTGGGACGAGAGAACCACGTTGGATATGCCGGCGAGAAGGCTGGTACAGACCATGCGTCCGAAGGAGCTGATGAGCCTTTCCAGGGCGTTGGGGGCTCCCAGGCCGAAGGAAAAGCGGTAGAGGGAGGTGTCGAGCCTTTCGGGCTTTCCGAGGGAGAAGGGCACGCTGAGGTTCCTGTCATGGAGCTTGAAGGCGACGTACACGAACATGGCGAAGTTGGCGAAGGAGCTGGCGATGGCGGCTCCCGCGACTCCTCTGCCCAGACCCCACATGGTGAAGGTGCGGCCCAAAACGGTGAGCTCCCTGGTAGGATATATAAAGAGGAAGTTGAGGACGCAGTTGGTGATGTTGGCTATGACGTTGCCCATCATGGCCTCTTTGGTGTGGCCCTGTCCCCTTAAGAAGCTGTTGCCGACCACAGCGGCCACGATGAAGCCTCTGGAGTAGCCGAAGTAGCGCAGATACTCGGAGCTGGTCTCCCAGATGTCGGGCTGGGCGCCCATCCACCTGGGCAGGTTGTCGGCCAGGACCCACGAGAAGAGCAGGGTCATGAAGCCGCCCATGACGACGATGTAGTAGACCGACTGGCGCATGGTCTTTAAGGCTAGGTCTTTCCTGCCCTCGCCTATGCGGCGGGACATCATGACGCCGAAGCCCGAGCCCAGGCCTATGGCGACTCCGTTGCAGACCTCGATGGCCGGGTGGCCGAGGGCCGTCGACGCGGTGGCGTTGACTCCTATGGAGCCCACCATGGCGGTGTCCACGAAGTTGACCAGTATGCTCAGTATCTCTTCTATGATCATGGGCCATACCAGCGCCATTATGAGCCTTACGGGATCGGCGTTGGGGTCCAGTATATTGATCCGCTTTTTATCCTTTGACAAGCCTGCCTCCGTTTTCTTCGGTCTGAGCTTTAAGGGAAGTTTTATTCTCTGTGTTTTCTTCTGCCGAAGGGGGCTTGCCCCGGCTTTCGGCAGAACTATATTTTATACCTTTTCCGCAGCCTTTTCAATGGCGCAGGAGGGCCGCGACGGCGCTCCAGCCCCCGTCCCTTTCGATGTCTATGACGTCAAAGCCGGCTTCTTCTATGGCCTTGACGCAGGCTTCTTCCTTGTCGTCTATAATGCCGCTGGAGATGAAGAGGGCGCCGGGCCTGCAGTGGGGGGCGGCGTCGGGGCAGAGTCTTATGACGAGGGGCCCGGTAAGATTTGCGATCAGGGCGTCGCAGACCGCGTCGGTATCGTTCAAAAGGTCTGAGCGGAAGACTTCCACCTTATCTTCGCAGCCGTTGAGCCTCACGTTGACTCCGGTGCTCAGGACCGCTTCGGGGTCCAGGTCCACGGCGGTGACCTTGGAAGCCCCCAGCTTTACGGCGGCGCAGCTCAGGATCCCGGTGCCGCAGCCCACGTCCAGCACGTCGGTCCCGCTCTTCAGGTACTTTTCCATGAGCCTTACGGCAAGATAGGTGGTGGGACTGGTGCCGGTGCCGAAGGCGAGCCCCGGGTCTATCTCTATCACCATGTCGCCTTCGCGGGGCTCGTAGTCCCGCCAGACGGGCTTTGCGACTATGTGGGGGCTCAGCCTGATGGGGACGTAGTATTCCTCCCACTTGTGTAGCCAGTCCTCGTCGTCGGCCAGGGACTTTCTGCAGTCGTATCGCCTTAAAAGTTCTTCGGCCCCTTCGGGGAGGCTCTCCCCTTCTGCGAGGTAAAAGCTGACCGAAGGATGCTCCCTCACGGCGTCAAGAAGGCCCTGCTCCACGTAGCTCCAGAGGTAGCTGTCGGGGTCGCCGGTGAAGAGCTCGGCGTCTTTGGGGTCTTCGATGATCAGCTGATCGAGGCCCAGGGCTGAGAGCTCCTCGACCAGAGGGCTCAGCTCTTCTGCGGGGGGATAGATGATGTATTCCTGATATTTCATGGTCTTTCTTTTCTTTTGCTTGAACCCGGGAGCGGGACCCGCCCCAACAGAGGATATATAAAATCGGGGCGGATTTCAACAGCAATAAGTGTCCGTCATTCAGACAATTGCGCCTTTTCCCGCAAAGACGAAGGACCCGGCCTTGGGCCGAGTCCCCGAAAGCGCTTGGATTTAAAGCTTAGAGATACTTTTCGATCTGGGCCCCCAGCTTTTCGGGCCCGACGTTGGGCTCGAAGCGGGCGACGGCGTTTCCTTCCCTGTCGACCAGGAACTTGGTGAAGTTCCACTTGACTCCGTCGTCCTCCCAGAACTCGGGAGATCTTGATTTGAGCAGGCTCTCTATGGCCTTGCCCTTTAAGCCCTCGAAGCCTTTGAAGGGCTGCTGCTTTTCAAGCTCCTTGTAGAGCGGATGGGCGGTCTCGCCTCTGACGTCGGTCTTCTCGAACATCTGGAAAGTAACGTTGTAATTACCGGTACAGAAGCTCTTTACCTCCTCGTTGGTGCCGGGCTCCTGCCCGCCGAACTGATTGCAGGGAAATCCTAAAACTTCAAAGCCCTGCTCTTTGTATTTTTCGTAGAGACCCTCCAGGCCCTTGTACTGTCCCGTGAACCCTCACTTGCTGGCCACGTTGACGATCAGCAGGACCTTGCCTCTGTAGTCCTCAAAGGACTTTTCGGCGCCTTCTATGGTCCTGGCGCTGAATCCGTATATGGACATTGAGACTCCTTTCCTGCCGGAATGCTCCGGCAATTTGTTGATATATCGTACGATTTATTATATCTTTTGAGACTGCGCCGCGCAAGAACGGTTATTTGTGTAAGATCCGGACATAATGCAGTCTTTTTATAAAAAAAACCGGAGCCCTCTCGGGCTCCGGCATTGGGTCTTAAGCTTTACAGATCCGCGTCGAAGGGGAGCAGAGCAACGGTCCTTGCTCTCTTGATCGCGGTGGTGATGGCTCTCTGGTGCATGGAGCAGGCTCCGGTGACCCTTCTGGGAAGGATCTTGCCTCTCTCGGTGATGTACTTCTTGAGAGTATCAACGTCCTTGTAATCAACGACGACGGTCTTGTCCGCGCAGAACTGGCAGACCTTCTTCCTGTGCATGCCGCCGCTGTAGCTCTTCTTCTTGAAATTATCTCTTTCCATTGAATGCTTATCCTCCTGTCTCTGATTTAGAAGGGAATGTCGTCATCGGGTATCAGTTCGCCGCCCAGCTCTTCGAAGCCGCCCTGCTTATTGCCCTCATTGGAGCCCTGCTGGGCGCCGCCGAAGGAGGAGCCTGAACCGTTTGCCGAGGTATCCCCGGGCACGAATTCGACTCTGTCGGCCACCACGTCGGTGGTGAAGATCTTCTGGCCGTTCTTCTCGTAGCTTCCGGTCTGGATCCTGCCGGTGAGAGCGATGGGCTTGCCCTTGGTGAAGTACTTCTCGACGAACTCGGCAGTCTTGCCGAAGCAGACGCAGCCTATGAAATCGGCCTGCCTGTTGCCGTTCCTGTCAGGAGCCCTGTCGATGGCCACGGTGAAGCGGGCAACGGCATTCTGGGTGGAAGCGCTGTAGCTTACCTGGGGATCCTTTGTGAGTCTTCCGACCAATTGTACCTGATTCATGACAGACCGCCTTTACTTTTCGTCCTTATTGACGATGATGTGTCTCAGGAAATTGTCGTTGATCCTGAGCCTTCTGTCCAGCTCCCTGGGAAGCTCGGGCTCGGCGTTGAACTGCATTACAACGTAGTAGCCTTCGGTCTTCTTGAGGATAGGATAAGCCAGTTTTCTCAGACCCCATTCGTTGACGTCGGTGACTTCGCCGGCGGCGCCTATGACTTCCTTGACGGCTTCAACGGCGGCTGCCTTCTTGTCATCGTCCAGAGCGGGATCGAGGATAAACATAACTTCGTACTTATTCATTGTCTAACCTCCCTTTGGTCTAGATGGCCGCGGTTCTCCCCCGCGGCAGAGAGCCTCGTCCGAGACGAGTGCCTTACGATTATACTTGCCTTCGCGGCGGAATGCAAGCATTTTTTCAGGCTTTTATTCAGCTTCTTTCGCGGCGAGAGCGGCGGCTGCGGCGGCCCTTTCTTTGCAGATCTCCGCCCAGCTCTTCATGCCCGCGTGGCGCTCGGTAAGGTCTGCCAGCACCGAGGGTATGTCTATCTTCTGGGGGCAGATCGCGGCGCACTGGCCGCAGCCTATGCAGGCCGAGGGCTTCTTATCGTCGGGCAGGGCGTCTATCCTCATGCCAACGTTGAAGTGGGGGGCGACCCTGATCTCGTTGTACATGGTGATGAGCTCGGGGATGTTGATGCCCATGGGGCAGCCTTCGCAGCAGTAGCGGCAGGCGGTGCAGGGGACGGAGTCCTTAAAGAGCTCCGCGACCTCGAGCATGGAGGCGAACTGCTTTTCGTCAAGGGGCCTCTCCTCGCTGAAGGTATCCACATTCTTTTCCATCTGGTCCATGGCGGACATGCCGGAGAGTATAACGGTGACTCCGGGGACGGCCTGAAGCCATCTGAAGGCGAGCCTCGCCGGGTCTTCGTCTTCGCTGACCAGTTCTTTAAGCATGGCCTCGGCCTTTTCGCCGGGCTTTGCCAGCTTTCCTCCCCTCACAGGCTCCATGACCCAGATGGGGATGTTCTTCTCATTGAGCAGGGCCACCTTTTTCTTCGCGTCCTGGAGGGTCCAGTCGAGGTAGTTGAGCTGGATCTGGCAGAACTCCATCTCGCCCTGGCAGTAATCGATGAATTCGGAGAGCATATCCAGACCCGCATGGCTGGAGAAGCCCAGGTGCTTTATGCGGCCCAGCCTCTTCTGCTCAAGGAAGTAGTCGATTATTCCCCAGCGGGGGCTCTTGTACACGTCCTCGCAGAGCTCGTTGACGTTGTGAAGCAGGTAGAAGTCGAAATAGTCCACCCTGCACTTTTTGAGCTGCTTTTCGAAGACGTCGGCGGGGTCGTAGCTCTCGGCGATCTGGTGGCCGGGGTACTTGTCGGCCAGATAGAAGCTCTCTCTGGGATACTTGCTCAGGGCTTCTCCCACCACCAGTTCGGACTTTCCCTCGTGATAGGGGAAGGCGGTATCGAAGTAATTGACCCCGTGGTCCAGGGCGTACTTTACCATCTCTTCGGTCTTCGCCTGATCTATGGTCTTTCCGTCCTCCATAAGGGGAAGGCGCATGGTCCCAAAGCCCAGCTTTGAGAGCTTAAGGCCCTTGAAATCGCTGTAATACACGGTCTACTCCTCCTCTTTTACGATCTCGACCGACTCGATGACCACAGGCTCGACGGGAACGTCCTGCATGTACCAGCCCATGCGGCCCGTAGCGCAGGAGGCTATGGCGTCAAGCACGTCGAAGCCTTCGGTCAGCTTGCCGAAGCCGGCGTACTGGCCGTCCAGATGGGGGGCGTCCTGATGCATGATGAAGAACTGGGAGCTGGCCGAGTTGGGGTCGCTCGTCCTTGCCATGGAGAGCACTCCCCTGGTGTGCTTAAGGCTGTTGCCCCTGAAGCCGTTGGCGGCGAACTCCCCCTTGATCGAAGGAGCCTTGATCTGCTCGTACTGCTCGGTGAAGCCTCCTCCCTGTATCATGAAGCCCTTGATGACTCTGTGAAAGACCTTGCCGCCGAAAAAGCCCTGCTCTATGAGGCCCAGGAAGTTCTCAACGGTCTTGGGAGCCATGTCGGGATAAAGCTCCGCGGTCATCTCGCCGTAATTTCTTACTTTTATTTTAATAACGGGGTTGGACATGTTTTTCTCCTTGTTTCTTTAGAATACCGCGGCCTGGCCGTCGCAGCGGGGCTCGGTGCCGCCCACCAGGGTGTTGTAGGGGGTCTTCCAGATGATCTGGCCCCTGCCCATGCCGCCGTTGTCGCTGAGTATCTCGATCTGGTGGCCTCTTTCCCTGAGCTCAAGGGCGACGGAAAGGTCGACCGAGTGCTCCAGCTGGATGTGCTTTCCGCCGGTCCACTGGAATCTGGGGGCGTCCAGGCACTCCTGGGGGTTCATGGCGTAGTCGATGGCGTTGATCATGACCTGCATGTGGCCCTGGGGCTGCATGAAGCCTCCCATGACGCCGAAGGGTCCGACGGCCTCTCCGTCCTTGCAGAGGAAGCCGGGGATGATGGTGTGGTAGGGCCTCTTGCCGCCCGCGACCACGTTGTCGGACTTGGGGTCGAAGCTGAAGCCGAAGCCCCTGTTCTGCAGGGAGATGCCGGTTCCGGGCACCACGATGCCCGAGCCGAAGCCCTTGTAATTGCTCTGGATGTAGGAGATCATATTGCCTTCGGTGTCGGCGGCGCAAAGGTATACCGTGCCTCCGCAATAGGGGTCGGAAGGCTTGGGATCCAGGGCTTTATCGCTTATTAACGATCTCCTCTTCGCTGCGTATTCCTCGCTTAAGAGGTATTCGACGGGGGTCTTCATGGTCTTCGGGTCTGAGACGTATTCCCTGGCGTCGATGAAGGCCAGCTTCATGGCCTCTATCATCAGGTGGTATGCCTCGGCGCTCTCGCGGTTTTCGGGAAGCTCAAGCCCTTTGAGGATATTGAGGGCCATGAGGACGGTGATGCCGTGGCCGTTGGGAGGGATCTCGCAGACGTCGTAGCCCTTGTAATTGACGGAGATGGGGGTGACCCACTCGGGATGCCAGTTCGCGAAATCGTCCTCCTCGAACCATCCTCCGGTCTTCTTTGAGAAGCCGACGATCTTTTCCATCAGGGCTCCCCTGTAGTAGCTCTCGGCGTTTGTCGCTCCTATGTCCCTTAAAGTTGCCGCCATGTCGGGGCAGCGGAAGATCTCTCCGGTCTCGGGTCCCTTGCCGTTCTTCGCGAAGTATTCGCCCCAGTATGCGAATTCGTCCCCCTTAAGGGAGGTGAACCTGGGGACGGCCCTCTTCCAGAACTTTGAGACGGTGGGGCTCACGGCGTAGCCGTGCTCGGCGTACCAGGCGGCGGGCTCCACGACCTTTGAGAGGGGGAGCCTTCCGAAGCGCTTGTTTATCTCGGCCCAGGCTGCGGGAGCTCCGGGAACGTCGACGGGGTCCCAGCCGGTGTCCGGCATGGTCTCAAGTCCCTTGGCCTTCAGTTTTTCAAGGCTTATGGCCTTGGGCGATACTCCGCTGGAGTTGAGGCCGTAGAGCTTGCCCTTGGACCAGATCAGGGCGAAGGCGTCGCTGCCCAGTCCGTTGCTGGTGGGTTCGAGGACGGGAAGGCAGGCTGCGGTCGCTATGGCAGCGTCAAAGGCGTTGCCGCCCTCTTCCATGATGCGAAGGCCCGCCTGGGCGGCCTGAGGAGTCGAGGTGCAGACCATGCCGCGGGTCGCGACGGCCATGGTGCGCTTTGAGGGATAGCGGTAGCTCTGAGGGTTGAAATTCATAGGGTCCCCTTTCTTTTTAAACTGCGGGTGACGGCGGTCTTTATTTCAGCAGATAGGCTGCCATGAGGCAGTAGGTGTTCTTGAGGGCGTCGATGTGGGTCCTTTCGTAGCCGTGAGTGTTGGAGGTCCCCGGGCCTATGGCGGCGTGGCGGATGTCGTAGCCTGCCTTGATGGAAGCCTCGGCGTCGGTGCCGTAGCTGGGGGTGAAGACGTCCATGACCCAGTCTACGCCTTCCTCGATGGCGGTCTGCCTTACTTCGTTGGTCATCGCCCAGTGGAAGGGGAAGACCACGTCCTTTGCGAAGACGGAGACCTTGCGCTCGTCGGAGTTCTGGTCCGGGCCGGTGGGGGCAATGTCGAGGGCCAGGATATCGCAGGTGTCTTCGGGTATCCAGGAGGTGCCGTGGCCTATCTCTTCATATGCGGCAAAGTAGGCGTAGATCTTGCGGCGGGGCTTGATGCCGGTGTCCTTAAGATACTTCATGAAGGCGAGCACCACTGCGACGCAGGCTTTATCGTCTATGAAGCGGGTCTTGATGTAGCCGTTGGACATGGTGAAGCGGGGCTCGATGGCGATGATGTCTCCGGTCTCGACTCCCAGAGCTCTCACGTCTTCGGCGCTCTTTACCGGCTCGTCCAGCACCACTACCACGTTCTTGCCGTAGTCGGGCAGGGCGTTGCCTATGTCGCCGTCGACCACGTGGACCGAACCGGGGGAGCGGCAGACGGAACCGGTGTAGACCTTGCCGTTCCTGGTGTATACCCTGACGTTCTCCATAACGGCGTAGGCTTCGCGAAGGCCTCCGACCTTGCAGACCTTGAGGGTGCCGTCGGGATTGACTTTTCTCACCATAAGGCCTATGTCGTCCAGATGGGCGGTGACGACAATGGGGTCCTCTTCTCCGCCCAGCTCAGCGATGACTCCGCCCTTGCGGCAGCCGTAGGCTTTAAAGCCCAGTTCTTTGCAGAAGTCAAGGATGTATTTTTCGATCTCTTCGTACTGGCCGGTGGTGCTGTCTATGGCCAACAGGGCCTTGAGCTGATCAAGGCAGTAATTTTCGTTAAAGGGAAGCATGTGGTCCTTTCCGCGGCTTTGCCGCTCATAAATAGTCATTTTATTATATCATAAGGCCTGCGGCAAAATATGTTTATTTTACGTACGTTTATATTTGCTGCCCTTTCCGGCCCCAAGGGGGTATAATCGGGGTGAAGGTATGAAATGAGGCGGGCTCTGAGCCGGATGAAAGGGAGGTCCCGCATGGCCGCTAAACTGAACGAAAGCTTCATATACGAGGTGCTGTCGGCTGTCGGGGAGATCCCCGAGGGCAAGGTCGCGACCTACGGGCAGATAGCCAGGCTCTGCGGCAAGGAGAGGAACGCCAGGCTGGTGGGCAAGGTCCTGGGCATGGCGGAATTTTACGGCGATTACCCCTGCCACCGGGTGGTGAACAGCAGGGGAAGGACGGCTCCCGGCTTTTGGGAGCAGAGGAGCCTGCTTGAGGCCGAGGGAGTGAGCTTCACCGAAGACGGCGCGGTGGACATGAAGAAGCACCGCTGGGAGTTGTGAGGCAGGGCCGCTGCGCTTTTTCAGTAAAAAGGAGCCCCAACATGGCAGATGTCAGGGTCAGGACCCGCCAGCACAGGGCGGTCCTGGATGAATTGAATAAAAGCGGGCGTTACGTAACAAGCGCTCGGCATGCGGCCGGCGAGGCCCCGGAGCTTAAAAAGCTTATGATACCATGCTACGACTGGCTTTCCGAGGCTTTGGCAAGGCGGATCGAAAAACCCGCGGACGCCTCCTACCCGGTATGGGTCACCCTTGAGGACGGAGGCAGCTATCCCAAGGGGAAGGGGGTCATACTGGAGCTTGAAGCGCCCGAAGAAGCTCTGGCCCTCATCAGCGTCGAGGGCTGGAGCGCGGTCCTCGACTACCGCTATGTGTCCTTTGACGAAGAAGAGCTCCGCCTCCACCGCGAGGAGATGGACAAAATGGGCTTAAGCGACGCCAAAGCCTGCATGTCCGGCTTTTATCCGGAAATAAAGCGGCGGATCATGGCCAGCTGGGACCGCATCTTCGTGGGCCCGGATTTTTCCGGCACCCGCTACGGCCTGCTCTGGGAGATACGCTCCGAATGGGTGAGGGAGGTCATCGAATGAGCGGAACGATAAAGCTTTACAGCCTTCAGCAGCCCCGGGTGCGCAGGATCATAGAAGAAGAGGGAGCCTGCTTTTCGAGGCCCGAGTTCGTCGCGGCCAAGTACGGCGACGCCTCGGCTTTATTCCTTCACAACTACGGCTGGTTCGTTAAAGAGGCCGCGAAGCTCCTGCCCCCTCCCGAAGGGGCGGTCTTTCCCTACTGGGCCTTCGCCGACGGCTATAATATCGAGGGAGGGACCCTTCGGGAAGACTGCCTGAGCCTTGAAGTTCCAAGAGATCAGGCCGTATTCTTCGACGCCGCCGACTGGACAGGGATAATGCAGCTCAGACCCCTCTGCGAAAGTCCCGCAGAAGAAAAAGCCATCGCTGAAGAGCTGAAGGCAAGAGGCCTTACCGCCCAAAAAGCCGTCTTAAGCCCCTTTTACCCCGAGCTGAGAGAGCTCATAGTCTCCACCTGGCCCCGCCTCTTCAGGCATCACGAGGCCGTAAAGGCGGGCGACGCTTCGGGCTGCAAAGGAGGCGTACAGGCCGCCCTCTGGTGCATAAAAAAGGCCTGGATCCTTTAAACCCTCTTTTTGTTGACAATACGCGGTTTACCGAGTATATTATTTTAGTGCCCAATTTCGGGTGATTAATATCCGGGTGCAGCGCAGATGGGCGAGACCTATCCCTGCGATCGTCGAGCCGAAGGCGAAGACGGAGCAGCGGAAGGTCCGCTGCCGGACTTGCCGGCGAAAGCGAGCGACAACGACGCTTGAGACGCAGCAAGTCACGGCTAGCGTGCAAAACTGTGCCTCACCAAGGTAAAACTAAATATCCGGGTGTAGCGCAGATGGTAGCGTGCTTGGTTCGGGACCAAGAGGCCGTGGGTTCAAATCCCGCCACTCGGACCAAAAAACACAGGATGGCATCAGCCGTCCTGTTTTTTTTTCGTATATTCTGTTGCAGGTGTGGTTCGGAATGCTAGTGTTTGATCAAAAATAAAAAGAAAGAAACATACACGACTCTGTCTTGACGAAATGATAATTACATGTTATTCTTTTGGAAGAAAGGAGCTTAAAAGTATGGAGGAGAAGATTGGCAATCGTATTGCGCTTTTAATGAAAAAGTACGGATACACTCAAAAGGAGCTTGCTGGAATGGTTGGCGTTACCGAGGCTGCAATGTCAAAGTATCTCAGCAACGAAAGACAACCACGCGTCGAGGTTGTAGCAAATATGGCGACTGCACTTAATACTACTTCGGACTATCTTATCCGTGGAATACAGCCGGAGGAGGACTTTGCGCAGGTGTATAAGTTAGTTGCCCGCAGCACGGCAACCATGTCAGATGAGCAAAAAATATCATTAATGAAGGTTTTAGTCGGCAAATAATGGATAATAATGAGCTTGTAAGTATCAAACTACCACAGAAGATCTACACAGACATTGAGCACAGGGCCTTGGAATTGTATGTCGAAAGCGGCATTACTACAATACCAATAGACCCCTTTAAGATTATTCAGCATAAGGGTTGGATTCTTAAAAGCGTTGAGGGCCTATCTGATTATTTAGGAGAATGCATTACTGACGATAGTTCAGATGGTTTTAGTTGTTATGATCCGAAAAGGGGGACATACATTATTGCTTATGATTCCGGAAAGCCGATTACAAGGATCCGCTTCACTTTAATGCACGAAATCGGTCATATAGATATGGGGCACAAACAGGAGAGTGATCTTGCCAAGAAGATCGCAGATGCTTATGCGGCATACTCTTTGGCTCCATCTCCGCTGATATATGCATTAAAGTGTGAGGATTACATAGATGTGGCCAACCGCTTTAATGTTTCGCCGGAGTGCGCATATTATTGTTTCCAGAGGTATACCAACTGGTATTATTTTTCCGGGGACATCAAGGCTCACGAGCAGATGATGATGAGACAGTTTGGCCTTAGAGGAAAGAGGTGATGTGATATGCGCGTTTGATTATGTCCGCAGAATGAATGCTACCAACATTCAGACTGCAATTCATAAGATTCATTATAGTTCAAGGGACACGAAGATCCTTCAGATAAGCAGTATTCTTCGTGTCCTTAATGGGGATGATGCCCCAGAAAGGCTTCATATGAAGAATTTACAATTGAATAACGCTGTCGCGGATTCCTTTCAGGCGTTTCTGTGTAAGGGCGCGCATTTCACCCCGGTTGAAGAGTATCCAATTCTTCGGGAGGATATGATGTCAACCGTGCTGCCTACAAAGATACTACCATTCAATAAGGCCATAACATCTAGGGGAGATCTACACGATACTTTTATCTGCACATATGCTCCAGATGCCTCTTTTGAACGAGTGAGGCGGAACCCGAAAGCCTATGTTGACTTCTTTAGGCGAACTGCTGGCATTATAGGTTTTGATTTTAGCATACATGATGATATGCCCGTAATTAAGCAGAAAGCCCAGATCAACGACAACCTATCACTCACATATTTCTTTGGAGATTGCGGAGTGCCGGTAATCCCAAATCTAAGGTGTGGAATAGACGAGCTCTACCCTGAATTCATTCAGGCAATTCCAAAACATTCGTTGGTTGCTATAGGAACGAACGGGTTTATCAAGACTGCTACCGAAAAGAGTGAATGGTTCTGCTTTTTAGAGGATGTCGTTAATGACTTGGAGCCGTCTGCAATCGTTGTTTATGGCGGGCTGACCGGAAAGTTATTTGATCCTCTTAAACAAAAGGCGCGGTTTGTTTTGTATGATTCCTGGATCTCTCAGAGGCAGAAGGAGGTGCAGGGCCATGTCAACTAAAGGAGCGAGTAATCATTATGGAAATGCTCGTGGCGGCAAACAAGGCCATGAGACAAAACACACCGGTTATGCTTGGGCTAAGGCATTTAATAAAACGACTCTGGCAGACCACTTTCGCAGGCATGGTGCCCAGATGGGTTGCGATACAAAAGAGTCTTATGCTGCTCATGCAGTAAAGTTTGCCAATACTGTTGACAGAAAGAACTGCATCAGCTATAAAGACAAACGGGGCACAACATACAAGTATAATGTGAAGACTAACACCTTTGCGATCATCACCAAAAAAGGCATAGTGGTCACATATTTCAAACCCACAGAGGGTAAACCTTATTACGATAAGACGGTAAAAGGAGCAAAAGCACATGGAAAGTAAATTTGTACCAATGATATGCCCAGTATGCGGTAAATACGAGTTTGTCGATGATACCGATCTTGAAAAATCCGATCCTGATTATGAGGGCTATAGCGGTGACCAGTGCAGTTATTGCGGGTGGATCTATGATATCGACCAGGCGAACAACCCTGATTCCGCTGACGGAAAAAACGAGCTCTCCCTTAATGAGTATAAGGAATGGTATAAGGAGAGGCTGAAAGAAGACCCGGATTATAATTTCAGTGAGGCCTCTTACGAACCCGAACCACATGTATGTCCGGTATGCGGAAGACACCAGTTCAGCGACAGCTTTTCTTATGAAACATGCCCTGTTTGCGGCTGGGTCGATGACGGCGTAATGGAAGAAGAACCCGATAAGTGGGCTGGAAACGCTAACGATTTATGCCTGAATGACTATAAGGCCAGGTATAAAAAACTGTGTAATTCGATAAACGACTACAGCTATTCCAAAGATCAGTTTGGGGAATAAAAAAACCGCTGAATGCTACCAACAAACAGCGAGTTTTTCAAAGGATACGAAGATCCTTCAGATAAGTACTATTATAGTATCATCCATTCTACTTGCTGTCAATGGAATCGAAGCCAGGCGATTTGAATAGTTGATAATTTAAGGCTTCTGTCCAAACGAACCCCGCAAATGATTACCTGGCTGCAACTTCACGAAATCCGTTATTTACACTCGGACCACTCCGAGTATCAGTAAAGGATCTGACCTGCTGATACTCGGTTTTTTTGCCAGCAATATTGTATAAATATTAGCTTGTATTTTACCTATTAGATGCTATAATACTCTTGGAGGCAGAATCAATGACTATCAATACTAACAGCATCATATCGGTCAGCGAAGCAAACCAGAACTTTTCCAAAGCTACGCGAATTGCGGAGAAGAACGGCCAGGTCGTCATCTTCAAAAACAACAAACCCAAGTACATTTTACTTGACATAGAAAGCAATCCTGTCATCGAGATGACAGATGACGAAAAGATCGATTTCGTGGCAGCCCGCATACTTAAGAAATACAGACCTGCGTTCGAGGAACTCGCAAAATGATAAAGTTTTCAAAAGAAAAGGTCAAACTGCTGCATCAGCTTATATCCGAAGAGACCGGCGGGACCATAGGCGTTCGTGACGAAGGCCTGCTGGAGTCTGCGCTGGAAGGAGTCTTTGCGACTTTCGACGGAAAAGATCTGTACCCGTCAAAAGAAGAGAAAGGCGCACGGCTTGGTTATACTCTGATCTCCAATCATGCCTTTGTGGACGGCAACAAACGCATAGGTATGTATGCAATGCTGACGTTCCTGGAAGTTAACGGCATAAGGCTTGAAGCCACTAACGAAGAAGTCGCAGAGACCGGACTTGCAGTAGCGGCAGGAACAATGGGGTACCGGGAACTACTGAGCTGGGTGATAGATCATAGAGCGTAAAATTGGCCATCATTAAACACTAACAAATGCATCCGGGCGGCTGTTGTTTCAGCTGCATATCCGAAGACTATTCAACAGACTGGAAATAATAACAGACAGACCGCTTGATTTACTGTCAAGTTAGAGACCTCTTGATTTATCTCCAAAATGGAGGTGACCAAGAGGCTGTTTTACGTTAAATACGCTTATTATTCGATCTGCCGGGGCGGGGACTTGACGGGATGGTATATTATATTCAAAGTGGAAATAGTTTTTTCGGAAGCGCCGGCTGCTGCGCGCAGCGGGGCTCCGGCCTGTATCAACCACATACCCGTAAAATAAAGAAGCGGAATTGCTCTGACCGCAAAACGCGGTTTTGGATCGGGCAGAGGCAAAACAAAGGGGATAAAAAAGTGAACTACTATCTGGAAAACACGGCGCAGGTACTGCGGGAGCTGGACAGCTCCGAGCAAGGCTTAAGCTCAAAGGAGGCTGCGCAGCGGCTGCAAAAGAACGGCAAGAACCTGCTGAAAGAAGAGGAAAAACGCACCACCTGGCAGAAATTCCTTGATTCCGTAACGGACCCGATGATACTGATGCTGCTGGGCGCGGCGCTGCTGCAGGTCATCATAACGATACTCGAGACCAAAGGCAACTTTACCGTCGGATCGTTTACTGACGTCTTCGTGATCCTGGCGGTGGTCATACTCAACGCGATCATGAGCCTCGTGCAGGAGAACAAGGCGGAGGCCGCCATGTCCGCCCTGATGGAGATGACTGCTGAGACCTCCAGAGTCATGCGCGACGGCGAGTGCATCTCCGTGAGAAGCGAGGATCTGGTCGTCGGAGACATCGTCCGCTTCGAAGCCGGCGATACCGTCCCCGCCGACTGCCGCATTCTTGAATCCTACAGCCTGAAGGCTGAGGAAGCGGCGCTGACCGGAGAGTCCCTCGCGGCGGAAAAGCTGGTGAACGCGCTGATGTGCGCCGAAGGCCAGAGCGACGTGCCGCTGGGCGACAGGGTCAACATGCTCTACAGCGGCTCCACCGTGGTCTACGGGCGCGGCACAGGCGTCGTCACCGCTACGGGCATGGACACGGAGATGGGCAAGATCGCCGGCGCTCTCAGCATGGCGGAAAAGGAACAGACTCCGCTGCAGAAGCGCATGGCCGAGCTTTCCGCTTTCCTGACCAAGCTGGTCATAGGCATCTGCGTCGTCGTCTTCGCAGTGGGCTGCGTCCAGACCATGGTCCTGTCGGGCGTCCCGTTTTCATGGAAGCTGCTCAGCTCCAGCGCCATCAACAGCCTGGTCGCTGCCATAGCGCTGGCTGTAGCCGCCATACCGGAGGGCCTGCCCGCCGTGGTGACCATAGTCCTGTCCATCGGCGTTACCGATATGGCAAAGCACCAGGCCCTGATCCGCAAGCTCACCGCCGTCGAGACTCTGGGCTGCACCCAGATCATCTGCTCCGACAAGACCGGAACCCTGACCCAAAACAAGATGACGGTGGTCCAGGAATACACCAACGCCCCGACCCTGATGGCGACAGCCATGGCGCTCTGCTCGGACGCCGAGATCCGTCCCGGAGAAGAGACCTCCACCGGCGAACCCACCGAGGCCGCCCTGGTGAACTACGCCTACAAGATAGGCCTTCCTAAATACAAGCTCGCCGCGGCCCAGCCGAGAGTCGCCGAAGCGCCCTTCGACTCCGACCGCAAGATGATGTCCACGGTCCACAGGACCGAAAACGGTTTCATACAGTACACCAAGGGCGCCTGCGACGTGGTGCTCGAGCGCTGCACCGCCTATCTTAAGGACGGCCTGTTCATCCCCATGACCGAGGCCGTAAGAGACGAGATACGCCAGGTCAATAAATCCTACGCGGACCAGGCTCTGCGCGTGCTTGCCGCCGCCTACCGCGAGTATGACGCGATGCCCGACGACTGCTCCCCGGAGGCTCTTGAGCAGTCCCTGATCCTGATAGGCCTTTACGGCATGATCGACCCCTGCCGCCCCGAGGTCTACGACGCGATCAAAAAGTGCCGCATGGCGGGCATACGCCCGATCATGATCACCGGCGACCACAAGGACACCGCCGTGGCCATCGCAAAGGACCTGGGCATCATACGCGACGCAAACGAGGCGGCCCTGGGCGCCGATCTTGACAAATATACGGACGAGGAGCTACTTGAGGTCGTCCCCAGGTATTCCGTCTACGCCCGCGTTCAGCCCGAGCACAAGACGCGGATCGTCAGCGCATGGCAGGCTCTGGACATGGTGACTGCCATGACCGGCGACGGC
>JAFRWQ010000199.1 GCA_017437925.1 Bacillota bacterium | reverse complement strand
CGTCCTGAACCAGGTGCTGCTGCACCAGAGCGTCATAGGCCTTGAGACCAAGGCGGCCCTGGACAAGTACGGCATCAAGCCCGACATGATCATAGGCTGCGCAGGAGGCGGCTCCAACCTGGGCGGGCTCATCGCTCCCTTCATGGGAGAAAAACTGAGAGGCGAGGCCGACTATAGGATCATAGCCGTCGAGCCCGCGTCCTGCCCCAGCTTCACCAGAGGCCGCTTCTCCTACGATTTCGCCGACACCGGCAAAGTCTGCCCGCTGGCCAAGATGTACACCCTGGGCTGCGACTTCATCCCGGCTCCCAACCACGCCGGAGGCTTAAGATATCACGGCATGAGCACCGTGCTCTCCCAGCTCTACGACGACGGATACATGGAGGCGGTCTCCGTCAAGCAGACCGAGGTCTTCGAGGCCGCCGAGCGCTTCGCGAGGGTCGAGGGCATACTCCCCGCTCCCGAAAGCGCCCACGCGATCAAGGTGGCCTTCGACGAGGCTCTCAAATGCCGCGAGACGGGCGAAGAGTAGAACATAGTATTCGGGCTCACCGGCACCGGTTACTTCGATCTGACGGCCTATCAGAAGTTCCACGACGGTCTCATGAGCGACTACATCCCCACCGACGGGGAGCTCGAACAGAGCTTCGCCAAGCTGCCCAAGGTCTAAAACGTAAGCCTTCAGAAACGCTTACAGCCAAAAGGGAGGAGGCCCTTCGGGGCTTCCTCCCTCTGTTTTAAGTAATATGACGGGCGGCGGCCTCAGACTTATGCCGAACGTTCTTTCTTATACATCCTCACGTAGCCGGCGGAGAGCATGCAGCCGATGAGGAAGGCTCCGAAGCACACGTAGAAGGGCATGCGGGCGCTGGTGTCGTAGATGAGACCCGCGAAGGCAGCTCCGAAAATGCCTCCCAGGGAGCTCATGGCCTGGTAAAAGCCCATGACCGAGTTGCTGGTCTCGGGGGTAGCCCTCGACGCGCAGAGGTTCTGCATGAGGGGAAGCCTGGCGGTGTTGATGATGAAGAAGGCGATGTCGCAGACCGCGAAGGGCCAGAGGCTCTCGAAGAAGAGCAGGGCCAGGGCGATGGGGACCGTGTTGAACATTACTATCCAGATGAAGCTCCTGTTGGTGTCGGTCTTGTTCATCAGGTACAGGCAGAGAGTGCTGTTGATCACCATTCCGCCTATGGCGATGGCCGCCTTGAATATGCCGTTGTAGGCCGACGACATGCCGAAGTGGTCCTTGATGTAGTAGTTGAAGACCTGTTCGTAGGAGTTCTGGCCTATGGCGCAGATCGCCACGATGACGAAGAGGAGGCCCAGGGTCGGGGTGATGAACTTCTTTATGTCAAGGAAGGCAGCGAAGGGGTTGGCGTCCTTGAGGCTGAGCCTGCGCTCGGGCTTATGCTTGTATTCGGTGTCGTCGACGCAGAAGAAGTAAAAGAGCACGCCGCTGGAAGCGAGGCAGATTATCTGGGCGATGATGGCGGTCTCCACAGAGATCAGTCCCAGCATGCCGCCCACGAAGTAGCCCACGGCTCCTGCCACGTTCTGGATGGTCGCGTAGATGGTGAGATTGGAGCCTTTTTTGGCAGGCTCGCTGACGTTGACCACGTAGTTGGCCATGGCGGTGTAGAGGGTCGCGATGAAGATCCCGCCGAAGGACCTGGCGAAGACTATCATGGCCTCGGTCCTGGCTATCAGGAAAAAGACCTGGCCCACGGCGTAGCCCAGTCCGCCTATGAGCATGAGCTTTCTTGTGGGCACGTAGCTGCACATCTTTCCCCAGAAGGGGCAGAAGAGGAAGTTGACGGTCATCATGGACGCAAGGGCTATGCCGAACATGGAGCTGTCCAGGTTCCTCTCGACTATGAGGGTCGGAGTGACCGGATGGGCGAAGCAGGAGGCCAGGCTCTGCAGCACCAATATGGCGAAGAAGGGCAGAAGCTTTTTATCGATACTTAAATTCTTGGCTTTTTCCACCTGAAGGCGATTCCTTTCCATTTTATTCTTTACGTTCCGTAGCATGATACTCCGCCAAGTGAATTATTGTCAATAAAAACCGCCCCGGCCGGCTGGGATCGGGGCGGATCTTCTTAGTCGAACCGGCGCTCTCGGGCGCCCTGCGATGCTTTACTGATTCTTTTCCTTCCAGTCGTCCATGATGGCGACGGCGGCGGCCGCGTACATCTTGACGCCGTTGGG
>JAFRWQ010000198.1 GCA_017437925.1 Bacillota bacterium | reverse complement strand
GACGGGACGGGAAACAGGGCCTACAAGGCCGACGTCGCTGTGCAGGGCGGAAAGATCGCCGCGGTGGCGGAGACCATCGACGAAGGCCTTGCTTCCGAGGTCGTTGACGTAAAAGGTCTTACGGTCGCCCCGGGCTTCATCGACATACATTCCCACTCGGACGTTGTCTTTCTCGCCGATGACAGGGGGGAGGGCAAGCTCTTTCAGGGCGTGACGACCGAGCTCTCGGGCCAGTGCGGCTTTTCGGTATTTCCCTGCCTGCCCGAGAAATACGATCAGATGAAGGTGCAGGTAGGAAGCACCGATATGAGGGAAGCCGGTTCGCTGTCTCTTGAAGAGTTCCTGGAAAAGATCGAAAAGTGGGGTTCCAAAATGGGCACCAACCAGCTGCCACTGGTGGGCCACGGCACCCTGAGAGCCGGAGTCCTGGGCTATGAAGACAGAAAAGCGACCCCGCAGGAGATGAAGGACATGAGAAGGCTCCTCGCCGCCGACATGAAGACCGGAGCCTGGGGCATGTCGCTGGGCCTGGGCTACACCCCCGGCCTTTCCGCAGACCAGGACGAGCTCTGCCAGCTGTCCCTTGAAGTCGCTCCTTACGGCGGCATCATCACTTCGCACATGAGGGATCAGGGCCTCGGCACGCCCAAGTCGCTGGAGGAGATGTTCAATATCTACCGCTACAGCGGCACCCACGTGCACATAGCCCACTTCAAGGCCAGCGGGGCTAAGAGCCACGGCAGGGCCCCCGAATGGGCGGCCATAGTCCACAGAGCGAGAGCCAACGGCATAGACGTGACCGCAGACCTTTACCCCTACACCGCATCGTCCTCAGACATCACCAACTCCTTCCCCAAGTGGGCGATCAAGGGCGGAAAGCAGAGGGCGATGGACGCCATGGCGGGCCCCGAGAGGACGAAGCTTTTGGACGAGCTCAACGAGAGTCTTGCGACCAGCGGCAAGGCCGACACCCTGCTGGTGGTCTACACCTGCGGAGTATTTCCCGAGATGGACGGAAAGACCCTGGCAGAGATCAGCGAAGCCTGGAAGCTTCCCCCCGCACAGGCCCTCATCAAGCTTGCCTACGACACAAAGACCAACGCCGACTGCATATCCTTCGGCATGAGCGAAGAGGACGTGCTCTATATGCTGGGCCAGAACGAGTTCTCCATCGGTTCCGACGGATCTTGCTATCCCTTTGACCCGGCATTAAACAACGGCAGGCCGCATCCGAGAAACTTCGGAACCTTCCCCAGGTTCTTAAGGCTGGCGAGAGAAAAGGGCATATGCAGCCCCGAGGTCGCGATCAGAAGGATCAGCGGCCAGTCCGCCGATTACATAGGCGTAAAGGACAGGGGCTACATCAGGACCGGTCTCGTCGCCGATATCACGGTACTCGACATGGAAAAGGTCGCCGACAGAGCCACCTACGCCGATCCCTTCCAAAAGCCCGAGGGCATAGTCCACGTCATCATGGACGGAAGGTTCGCCATCAGGAACGGAGCCCAGACCGAAGCCAGGCTGGGTAAGATCCTGCTCAGAAAATAGCGTTATATACCGCAAAAAGCCGGAGCCTGTCTCCGGCTTTTTGCTCTGAGTTAAACAAAAACGCCGTTGATAAGACCTTGAAAGCCTCAGGGCTTCAAGGTATAATAAATTATATATTTTATAAGATCCTGCACGGACGGAGCCTTCCGTCCCTCTTCAGCGCTTAAGGCCCAAGGGCCCTTGGAGTAGTTATGAAAGTTTTCATCATAAACCCCGGCGCGACCTCCACCAAGG
>JAFRWQ010000197.1 GCA_017437925.1 Bacillota bacterium | reverse complement strand
ATGCGTCTTTAAGCTGCTGCCTCAGCCTGTAAAGGATGACCTTTACATTGCTTTCGGTAAGGCTGTAAAGCTTCGCGATCTCCGAAAGACTGTCCATGTACCAGTAGCGCCTCATGAAGACCTTCCGCTTTTCGGGCTCGAGCCCCGCGAGAAAATCGTTGAGGACCTCTGTGAGCCGGGCGTTCTCCAGCTCCTCGGCGGGGTCGGTGCCCCCCGAGACGCATTCCGCCAGCTCGTCCAGCACCGCTTCATACTGATTCTCTCCCCTCTTCTTCGCCGACGCCGACCTCAGCCTGTCGAGGGAGAGATTGCGGCATATGCGGCCCATGAAGGCCTTAAGGCTCAGAGGTCTTTGGGGCGGGATGGAGTTCCAGGTCCTGAGGTAGCTGTCGTTCTCGCATTCCTCGGCCTCGAGCCTGTCCCTAAGTATGCCGAAGGCCACCGCCTTCAGATAACTGCCGTACCTGGCAGAGCTTTGGGCTATGGCGTCCTCGGAACGGTCCCAGTAAAGTTGTACGATGAGGCTGTCTTCCATTGTTCGCTTTTCCTTGTGTAAGTCCTTACACAGACAAAGACGGGGAAAGTGATGAAAGGTTACAAAGATTATATAATTTTTTTCGTATTATATCCACTTTTTGCTCAAAAAAAAAACGCGGCCCTCTCCCGGGACCGCTTTCGCGCCTTAATTGTTGCTCTCGGTGTTCTTGAGCAGGTTCAGGTACTTGTCCGAAGCCCTCTTGAGCTCGTCCATGTAGCGCTGGTCTCCGCCCTCGTGGAGCTGGGTGATGTACAGGTGGTGCATCTCGCTGACCATCGGGTCGAAGAGGCCCATGGTGGCAAGGCCTATGTTGGAGCACTGGTCGGAAATGCGCTCCACGTTGGTGAGCATCTCCATGAAGACGAAGCCGGAGTCGACGTTGCAGGTGCCCTGTCTTAAGCGCTTCAGGTGGAAGTCCTTCAGCTGCTCGACCATGTCGTCCATGACTTCTTCTATAGGCTCGATGTGGCTGGCTTCCTCGTAGCTGCCGTTGACGAAGGCGAGCCTGGAGTGCTCCATGATGTCGGTCATGGCCAGCTTGATGACTTCAAGCTCTCTCACGGCCATGGGCGAGAAGGAGACTCCCCTGTCTATGAGGGTCTGGGCGTTCTCGGTGAGGTTCACGGCGAGGTCTGAGATCCTCTCGAACTCGCTGACGCACTTGAGGTAATAGTTGACCAGGGTGCTGTCGCGGCTCAGGGTGATGTGATCTGAAAGCTTGGTAAGGTAACCGCTGGCTTTGTCGGTCATCATGTCGACGAACTGCTCCTGCTTTTCGACCTGGGCTATCTTGGCCGCGTCGTAGCGGGTCATCACGTCTATGGCCATGAGCACGTTCCCTATGGAAGCGTTGGCCGCGGCGGAAATGGCCTTGAAGGCGCCCGAGAGGGCGACGCCGGGGGATTTGAAGAAGGCTTCGTCCAGGTAGGCGAACTCGGCGGCGTGCTCGTCCAGGGGGGAGGGATCGTCCTTTACCAGCCTGCGGCTGAGTCCCGCGTAGCCCTTGGTGAAGGGCAGGAGGACAGCGGCGCAGCCTAGCTTGAAGGCCGCGTGGGCGTCGGCTATGCCGCCGGAATGGAGGGACTTGCTCCAGATGCCGTCCAAAACTCCCGTCATGCGCAGAAGGTTCACGGCGGCGAAGACCAGTATGACCTGGGATATGTTGATGAGCACGTGGACTATGCCGGTGCGCCTTGCGTCGGCCTTGGCGCCTATCCAGCAGACAATGGCGGTGGTGACGCAGTCGCCCATGTATATGCCCAAAATGATGGGATACACGCTGCCGAAGCTTAAGACGCCCGTCATGGAGATGGCCTGCAGAATACCTACGCTGGCTGAGGAGCTCTGCAGCATGAAGGAGACCGCGAAGCCCGCCAGGAAGCCCAGCAGGGGCATGTCGCCAAGGGTGGTGAACATCCTGGTGAAGGTCTCGCTCTCAGAGAGCATGCTGACAGCCGAGGTCATGTTGATGAGACCGGTGAAGAGTATGGCGAAGCCCATGGCTATCTTGCCTATGGTGTCCGAGTTCTTGAACTTGAACATCATTATCATAAGTATGCCTATGATGGCGGCAAGGGGAGCCAGGGTCGAAGGCGTAAAGAACGAAAGTATGGAACTGGCGCTGGAATCTACGTCCAGCAGTCTGATGATCTGGGCTGTGACGGTGGTTCCCACGTTGGCGCCCAGTATTATGCCCAGGGACTGGTCCAGGGTCAGGACGCCGGCTCCCACGAGACCTGAGGTGATGACTATGGTCGCCGTGGAGCTCTGGATGATGGCCGTTACGAGAAGGCCCAGGAAGAAGGCCCTGACGGGGCCCTTAGTCACTCTGGCCATGAGGTTTTTGAAGGCCTGGCCGGAGCCGCTGCGGAGTCCGTCGCCCATGATCTTCATTCCGTAGAGGAAGAGGGCGAGTCCGCCGAACAATGAAATTAGATTGAATACTGACATTTTTCTCCTCGTTAATAAACCCGTTTTATTAACATATATTTGCTTTCCGCATTTTCTCTCAATTATCATATTATCATCAGTTCGTCAAAAATCAAGCCCGCGGACGCTTTTTGCTTCAAATCCGCGAAAAACCATACATTCTTCACACTTTTCAAAAACTCTGTGATATAATGGCAAGGCTTGTTTGTAAATCTATCTGTCAGGAGATGAAATAAAATGAAAAGATCGACCAAAATCGCAGCCCTGCTTCTCGCAGTCCTGCTCGTCCTCTGTTCCTGCGGTTCGGAAGAGACTCCTCTCCGCAGCCGCGGCCTCGACAGCGACGGCTACATCGCCGGAGTCAAGGCCCTCGACTATGTGGACCTCTGCGACATAAGCACCATACCGGTGCAGGAGAGCGATATGCAAGGCTACATAGATGAGCTGCTCAACGCCTACCCCATCGAGACCCAGGTATACGAGAAGGCCCTTGAGGACGGGGACACCGCCAGCATAGACTACACCGGCTACATAGACGGAGTCGCTTTCGAAGGAGGCACCGCCGAGAACTACGAGATCACCGTCGGCGAGACAGTCTTCATCGACACCT
>JAFRWQ010000196.1 GCA_017437925.1 Bacillota bacterium | reverse complement strand
CACTCTTTTCAGGAACGGCAGGGTCTTTACGCCCGGTCTTGGATACAGCGATTCGTTTGCTGTTGATGACGGCCATTTCATTCCTTTGGAACAGGCTGAGATCCCCAACAGGGTTGTGGACCTGGCCGGCCGCTTCGTATGCCCAGGTTTTATCGATACCCATATGCATCTGGTCGGCTACGGCCGGACCCTGGTCTCCTGCGATCTTTCCGAACACACCCAAAGCCTTGGGGAGATGATCGCCTGGATGCGGGAGTATCTGGACAAAACACCGCTTAAAGAAGGCCAGTGGCTCTACGCCAGGGGCTGGAACGACGACCTTTTCACGGATGTGAGGCGCCCCGTCAACCGAGGCGATCTTGATAAAGTCAGCACCCGGGTCCCTGTCTACGCGGGAAGGACCTGCGGCCACTGCATATGCGTAAACACCAAAGCGCTGGAGATCATGGGCATCACCCCCGATACTCCCGGCCCCGCGGGCGGACGCATAGGCGTGGAGAACGGCGAGCTGACCGGCATGTTCTACGACAACGCCATCGATATCGTAAGAAAAGCCATGCCCCGCCCTGACGTGGAAAAGATAAAAGCCTGCATCACAGAAGCCTGCCGGGCGCTCAATTCCTTCGGCGTCACCGGCGCGATGACCGACGACTTTACCTCCCTTTACCCCTGGCCTGAGGTCACCGAGGCCTACAGGCAGCTGGCTGATGAAGGGCTGCTGCCCGTGCGCATATACCAGCAATGCTATTTTGACACGCCCGAAAAACTTGAAGAGTTTAACCGGGCGGGATTTACCACAGGAAAAGGCGACGACATGTACCGCATCGGGCCTCTGAAAATGATCGAGGACGGCGCGGTCGGCGCTCATACCGCCTTTCTGACGCAGCCCTACAGCGACGCTCCGGACAGCTGCGGCACTCCCATTTACACGCAGGAGGTGCTGGACGGCATGATAGGGCTGGCCAACCGCAAAGACATGCAGATCGCCATCCACGCCATAGGGGACGGCTGCGTCGACATGGTTCTGAACGCCTATGAAAAGGCCTTTGCCGAGCATCCGCGAAAGGATCACCGCGATACGCTTATCCACTGCCTTGTAACGCGGCCCGACCAGCTTCCAAGAATAAAGGCCCTCGGGCTGAGAGTGCATTTTCAGAGCGCCTTCCTCGATTATCACTCCCGCATCGCGGAGCAGCGCCTGGGCCATGAGAGAGCCATGAACGCCTACGCATGGAAAAGCATGCGGGATATGGGAATAGCGGTATCAAACAGCAGCGACGCGCCTGTGGAAGTACCCTCGCCGCTCAGGGGCATGCAGCTGGCCGTCACGAGAAGATCCATGGACGGCAAGACCGAGCCTCTCAACCCGGCTGAATCCTTTACGGCGGAAGAAGCCCTCGCCGGCTATACGACGGACGCAGCCTTCGGCAGCTTTGATGAAAACATCAAAGGGCGTATCGAGCCGGGTTATTTGGCCGACTTCGTGGTCCTGGAGAAGGACCCCATGGAATGCCCTCCCGATGAGATAGCCGAAATAAAGGTGCTTGAGACCTGGATGAACGGTCAGCTCAGGTACCGCAGCGAATGAGCCGGGCGTTGATTTGCCTGGAAAAAAGCCTTCTTCCTGAATGGAAGAAGGCTTTATCTTCGCAGCGATCATACTTCGGGCGGATGCGGCGGTGCGGCTGTCTCCGCTTCTATTTCTTTGATGCTGCAGTCGTTGCCCTCAATAAGCCAGGTGCGGGGGCTGCTGCAGTAGGGGCATATCTTGCCGTATTTCACAGTCTCATAGGTCCTCTTGCATCCGTCACACCAGGTCACAGCGGGAGTCTCGATGACCTTGAGCTCCGCTTCGGTGAACATGGGCACCTTCTCCCTGAAATACAGCCAGCAGTCTTTGATCTGCTCGATCACTATGCCGGAGACCTCGCCGACCTCAAGGGTAACGGATCCTATGCGGGTAACACCCTCCTCCTCCGCCACCTCTTCTATGGACTTCATGATGTGCTTAACTATGCTGAGTTCGTGCATGCCTTACTTTTTGCCGCTGAAGGCGATCTTAAGGGCTCTCTTGACTGCATAGGGGCCTATCTTGCCGAGCTTGTCCTCGGACCTCACCATATTGCTGGCTTCGGGCATATCTCTCTTCAGGTGTATGGCGTCGAACTCGCATCTGGTGGTGCAGAGGCCGCAGCCTATGCAGCGGTTGGTGTCAACGGTGGTAGCTCCGCAGCCGAGGCACCTGGCCGCTTCGGCTTTGACCTGCTCCTCGGTAAAGCAGAGGCGGAGGTCTTCAAAGGTCCTGGATGCCACACCGGTCTTTCTTCCGGGGATCTGGCGCTTGGCGGAGTCGAAGCTCTCGCGCTTTGCGGGATCTTCTATGTCTTCCTTGTCCAGTTCAATGAATTCCCTGCGGTTCCTGGCAAGGTCCAGTCTGTTGCCCGGGTGGACGAATCGGTTGACGCTGACGGCGGCTTCCCTGCCTCCCGCCACGGCGTCGATAACGAAGCGGGCTCCGGTGAAGATGTCTCCGGCTACGAAGATGTCTGGCTCGGCGGTCTGCCTGGTGAGAGGATCGGCCTTGGCGGTGCCGTTCCT
>JAFRWQ010000195.1 GCA_017437925.1 Bacillota bacterium | reverse complement strand
CCCATAGGCCTCATGCATATTCTGAGGCTTATAGTCGAGGCGCATATGGCGCTGAACGATTGGTTTATAGAAGACTGCTTCGTTTCCCCTGAACCGGGAAAAGTTTTCATATCTACGGCCCGGGATGCTGTGATGTTTACTCCGGGAAAGGGAAGCGGATGCGAAGATCAAATTAAAGGCATTCTTTACTATGCCGAAAAGGAGCTGCTCATACCCGGCGCGGGTAAGATAAACGAGCGGTTTTCATCATTAGGTACGAGATGTTTTGAGGACAAAAGGGGACTTTTGAGGTTTTTGAGCCGTTGGGAAGAAGAACTGAGGCAGTAGAGATCACAACTTAGGGTCTTGCTGCAGACAGGTCAGCGGAAACGTAATTGTGCTTAAAAGATTTAATTCTTGTCTGACAATCACCCGGATGATATAATTTCAAAATCATATATAAAGATCACCCGGAGGGTCAGATGAACGAAACGATCAGAGAGCAGTATACTGCCATACTAAAAAGCGAGCTAATCAAAGCGCTGGGCTGTACCGAACCGATTGCCGTCGCGTATGCGGCCGCAAAGGCCCGCAGCGTCCTGGGGACGATGCCCGATTCCTGCGTTGTGCGCTGCAGCGGCAATATCGTTAAGAACGTAAAAGGAGTAACGGTCCCCAAATTCCAACGGGATGAAGGGCATAAGCGCCGCCGCGGTGCTGGGTATAGTCGGAGGAGACGCCGAAAGCGAGCTCTCCGTACTTCAGACAGTAAAGCCCGAAGACACAGAGACCGCAAAAAAGCTTCTTACAGCCGATTTTTGCAAAGCTGAGCTGGCTGAAGGTGTTGAAAACCTTTACATCGACGTCACCGTGAGAAAAGGCGGGGAAAGCGCCGAGGTCCTGCTCAAGGAAAGACACACAAACATAGTAAAGATCGTAAAAAACGGCGTGACTGTATATGAAAACGACAGCAAGACAGCGGAAGCTTCCGGCGCCTTCGTCATAAACAAATCGACCCTCAACGTTAAAGATATAATCGATTACGCAGAAAACGCTCCTCTGTCCGATTTTGCCGAGACCGTAAAGTCCCAGATCGATTGCAACTTCGCCATAGCAAATGAAGGTCTCACAAAAGCCTATGGAGCCAATGTGGGCCGGACTCTGCTCGAATACGGAGACGGTTCATCTGTCCAGCTCAGGGCCAGGGCATACGCAGCAGCAGGCAGCGACGCCCGCATGAGCGGCTGTCCTCTTCCCGTTGTGATCAATTCGGGCAGCGGCAACCAGGGCATAACGGTTTCTCTTCCCATTATGATATATGCCGGGCATTACGGCATTTCAGAGGAGAGGATGCTGAGGGCTCTTGCCATGGGTAATCTTTTGGCCTGCGACCAGAAGCGCCACATTGGAAACCTCTCCGCCTACTGCGGAGCTGCCAGCGCTGCGGCCGGTTCCGCCGGAGCCATCGCCTGGATGCTCGGCGGAGATTACAAAGTGATATCAGACACCGTGACCAACGCGATCTGTACCATTGGGGGCATGGTCTGCGACGGAGCCAAGGCATCCTGCGCTGCCAAGATTGCGGCGGCCCTTGAGACCGCGCTCACGGGCTACAACATGGCCTTAAAGGGCAGAGTATTCGCTCCCGGCGAAGGCCTTGTAAAGGAAAACGTTGAAGATACCATAGCGTCGGTCGGAAGGATGGCCAAGACTGGAATGAAGTCCACCGACGTGGAGATCCTTACCATTATGCTGGAAGATCAGTAAAACGCCGGCCGGAACCCGGAAACGCGTAATTGCTGTGCTCGGATCTTTCCGGGTCTTTGCGCAGGATCCATCCATAAACGATCGTAAAAAACAGGACCGCGATATTCTCGCGGTCCTGTGTCGGTCTCAGTGTCTTAAGATTCAGTTATTCCACAGCAGGAGCTTCGGCCTCTTTTGCTCTTCTCATGGCCTTTCTCTTGTCTCTGCATTCCTTGCATCTCTTAGGTTCGTTGTCGAATCCCTTTGCCTTGTAGAATTCCTGTTCGCCGACGGTAAAGATGAATTCCTTACCACAGTCCTGACAAACCAATACCTTGTCTTCCATTGTTTCTTTGATCTCCTTTACGCTGGGGAAGAATTGATAGTGTCATTATATGCTTGAAAATATTTTTTGTAAAATTATTTTTTGTGGAAATCGGAAAAATAAACCTATAGATACCATATGAATGAAAAATATACATATATTGATAATTGCAAGACCGAAAAAACTTGTGTAATATAATCTATTTATCCGGCGGCAATGCAATCTAAGAAATGATGCCGGCCGAAGAACTCAAACGCAGCTGCGTACCGGGGGATCCTGCCCCGCGGCAAAACAGGATAACGGAGAATTCGATTTGAGATCAATCACCTTGGCCGACCATGCCGGCTTCTGCTTCGGCGTTACCAACGCGGTAAATACCGCATATAAAGAGCTTGAAAAAAGCGTCCCGCTGTACTGCATAGGCCAGCTCATACACAACGGGGAAGTTACCTCAGAGCTTGAAAACAAAGGTCTCGTGACCATCGGGTCCATAGAGGAGGCTCCGGACGGATCAAGGGTCATGATAAGAGCCCACGGGGAGCCCGACAGCACATACCGCTCCGCTGCCGAAAAGGGCGTGACCCTCATAGACGCCACCTGTCCCTTCGTAAAAAGGATACATACTATTGCAAGGGAAGCGGGGAAGAAGGGCAGGAGCTTCATAGTCATAGGCGACAGCGAACATCCCGAGGTCAAGGGTATTCTGGGAAGCACTGAAAAGGCGCTGGGCGCGGTACAGACCCTTGAAGACGCCCTTGTTATGTCTGAAAAATGTACAAATATACCCTTGAGCATCGCGGCTCAGACCACAATGACAAGGCGGAGATTCGAAGATATATGCGCTGTTTTCAAGCAGCGCTGCTCAGATCTTGAGGTACACGATACCATATGCATGGCTACCAAAGAGAGACAGGACAGCGCCGGAAAGCTGGCCTCACTTTCCGACTGCATGATAGTGATAGGGGACAGGAATTCCTCCAATTCCCGAAAGCTTTACGAAATATGCGGGGAAAAGTGTCCGGACACCTTCTTCATCGAAAGATTTTCAGATTTAGACTTGCATAAACTTGCGAAATATAATAAGATAGGCGTTGCGGCGGGAGCTTCAGCCCCCGAACGTATAATTAAGGAGGTTATTGCCAACATGAGTGAAGAATTCACTAAAGATCAGCAGAACGAAGAAATGAACGAAATGGCAGCTTTCATGGACGAGATCGAAAAGTCCCTGAAGCTCCCCGGCAGAGGCGAGGTCGTAACAGGAAAAGTCGTACAGGTCACCAAGGACTATGTAGTAATGAATCTCGGCTGCAAGAAAGACGGTATGCTTCCCAAGGAAGAGACCGCCAGAGAAGAAGGTCAGGAGCTGACCGATCTTTTCAAGGAAGGTGACGAGGTCCAGGCTAAGGTCATCAAGACCGACGACGGCGACGGAAACATCCTTCTTTCCAACAAGAGGATCCAGTCCGGAGAGAACTGGGAAGAGATCAATTCCTATGTAAACAGCAGTGAGACCGTCAACGTGACCGTCGTAAAAGAGGTCAAGGGCGGCGTCATCGCCAACTACAAGGAAGTTTCCGGCTTCATTCCCATGTCCCAGCTGGCTGATCACTACGTGGAGACCGCGGCTGAATACATCGGAAAGACCCTGCCCGTAAAGGTCACCAGAGTAGATCCCAAGAGAAACAAGGCAGTCTTCAGCCACAAGCAGTTCCTCGTGGAAGAGAAGAACAAGAAGATCGCCGAGATCTGGCAGACTCTCAATGTTGGCGATGTTGTCGAAGGCAAGGTCATGAGATTCACCGACTACGGCGCGTTCGTAGACATCGGCGGTATCGATGGACTCCTTCATATATCCGAGATCTCCTGGGGCAAGCTCAAGCACCCGCAGGAAGCTCTCCAGATCGGTCAGATCGTAAACGTCAAGATCCTCAACATGAACGCCGAAAAGGGCAAGATCTCTCTCGGCATGAAGCAGAACCAGCCCGAACCCTGGTCCGTCATCGACGAGAAGTATCATGAGGGCGACGTTATCACCGGCAAGGTCGTACAGATCAAGGAGTACGGCGCATTCGTCGAACTGGCTCCCGGACTCGACGGCCTGGTACACATCTCCGAGGTTGCTCACAAGAGAGTAGCCAAGATCAGCGACGAGCTGTCCATCGGCCAGATCGTCAACGCCAAGATCCTCGAGATCGACAAGGAGAGAAAGAGGATCTCCCTGAGCATCAAGGCCACCATCGATCCCCAGATCTACGAAGACAAGACCGAAGCAGAGCCCGCAGAGACCGCAGAAGAGGCTCCTGCCGAGGCTCCCGCTGAAGAGTAATCACATTATTCGCTGACAAAAGCCGGACCCGATCGGGCCCGGCTTTTTGCTGTTCGGCAAAGCGGCAGACTGTATTATCGATCCCGCATCGTCAATAAAGATCCTTATAATCCTTCGGGGACTTTCCTTCGTGGTAGACCTCTTCGAAGAGGCTCATGATCCCGCTTTCCTCCTGGCCCAGGCGCCAGCAGCAGCTGCCGGCCAGATCGTAGTCGTATACGCAGCTCAATTTGGCCGCTATAGAGCGTTTGTCCTCAAGCCAGACCTTTATGGTCTTTCCGTCCTCGTTCCAGGTGGCGAAGTATTGAGCCATGTCGTCGAGCCACACGGGCGTGACTCCTGCAGTCTTTACGCGGCTTCTTGAGGTGGGCATAATGACGGCGCTGGCTCCCAGGTTTTTATCGTTTTCGCCGACGGTCCAGATCCTGGTGTAGAAGGGTATGCCCATGAGTATCTTATCCTCGCTGCAGTATTTGAGCATATTCTCCATGCTTGAGGTATAGAAGGGGGCTGACGAGACGGAACCGGCGTATTCGTCGCCGTTGAAGTGCTCGTCGTAGGTCATGACGCAGAAATAATCAAGGCTGCCTGCGACTTTGTCGTACTGATATATGTCGTAGTTCCAGCTGGTGGGTATGTAGACGCTGGAGGCCAGGTAAAGGCCCAGCCTGCCGCAGTATTTGGACATCTCCTTGGTAAAGACGGTGAGATTGCTTCCGTCGGACATGCGGACGTCCTCGTAATCGATGTTGAGCCCGTCGGCGTCCATCATCATGGCGTAGAAGAGGTACTGGGCTATGGTCTTGCGTCTGAGATTGGCGTCGGCCAGCACTTTGGTCGTGTAATTGGTGGACCCTCTGGTGGTCATGTCGTTGTTCAGAGTGATCCAGACCTGCATGCCCCTTTCGTGGCAGAGGTCCACGTAACCTCTGTCACAGACGCTTTTGATGCTGCCTTCTCCTTCGACTATCTGGTTGAGCCAGACCGGAGAGACAACGTCTATTCCGGCGGGTTCGGGGGCGAGGAAGCTGACGCCTTCGCTGTTGGCGTTGGTCCAGACCAGGTTGAATTTGCGGTCAAGACCGGTCTTCTGTTTGGCTGAGAACACGAAGTCGAAGCTTGAAGTATCCTCGTAGGTCTCCTTGATGTCGCTCTTGTTGACGTAGCAGATCTCTCCGCTCACGGTCCTGATCTTGTAGAAGCTGGAGCTTTCGCCTATTATGTATACCTGCCTGTCCTTTTTGATGCTGACAGACTCCGGGGAATCGCTGAAGAGGGAGCCGGCGCCTTCGGTCTTTTTGAGGGTGACGCCCATGCGCTGATGCTCGGCCGCGGGCTCCATGTCCACGTAGGTGATCTCGGTGGTGTCGCTGTTGGTACGGCCTTCGGCCTCGTCGGTGGTATATGAAAGACCGGCGAAATGCTGCATTACATTCAGGGATACATAATACTCGTTGTATATGGTCTTAAAACTCAGATAGCAGCTGCCGCAGTACTTCTTGATAAAGGCTGTGGTCTCGTCGTCTCCGGTCATTATGTTCATCTCGGAGGGAGTGAAGACTATCTTGAGGTTCTCGGTATCGACCTGGTAGGGTTCTCTTGTGCAGAATTCCCGAAGGGCCTGAACGGGAATATAGGCGCTGCCCTTGATGGTGCAGGCCTTGTACCCGGTCTCTTCTCCTTTGTAGAGCAGGGGGACGAAATTGTACTGATCCAGCCTGAAACCGCCGTTTACTCCCGCCGCGCGGGCCGCGGGGTGAATAATGGCGGCGCAAATGAGCAAAGTGCAGATGAAAACGCAGATTATTCTGATATAATGATACCTGAAGGCGAACTTTCCCATTAATGACCCCTTTCCCTTCAAGATATTTTACCCGAAAAGCTCTCCATTGGCAAGCGATTGAGGCGAAGGACGGCAGATGAACGACACCATTCTTTTATACATAAGCGCGGGACTTGCCCTGCTGTGCCTTGCGGCAGTCATAATAATGGCGGTCTCGATGCGCAGGATGAGGAGAAGGCTGGGAAGAGTCCAGAAAAGCCTGGAAAAGAACGCAGAAACCCAGACGGCCCAGAGCGCCCGCATCATGGACGACATAGAGGAGACCCGCCGCGACATACTGGAGAGCAGGCAGGATCTCACCAGGGTGCTTAAGGAAGGCCTCGAAGCCTCGGCAAAAAGCAGCGAAGAGAGCTCGAGAAGGAACGAAGAGAGGATAGAGGGCCTCAGAAGCTCCTTCATAAGCCAGATGGGTTCCCTTCGCGACGAGAACAACGCCCAGCTGGACCGCATGAGGCAGACCGTCGACGAAAAGCTTCAGCAGAGCCTCGAAGGAAGTCTCAACCGCTCCTTTGCCAGCGTCCGGGAGAGCCTGGACCAGGTCTACAAGGGGCTGGGGGAAATGCAGGGCCTGGCCCAGGGGGTAGGAGACCTTAAAAAGGTGCTGAGCAACGTGAAGTCCAGGGGCATACTGGGCGAGATCCAGCTCAAAGCGATACTTGAACAGATCCTCTCAAGAGAGCAGTACGAAGAGAACACCCAGATCGACCCCGCGAGGAGCGAGAGGGTGGAGTACGCGGTAAAAATGCCCGGCGACGGGACCGTGCCGGTCCTTCTTCCCATAGACGCCAAATTCCCCGGCGACGCCTACAGCAATCTGCTGGAAGCGATCGATTCCGGCGACGTCCAGGCCATGGCCGACTGCAGAAGACAGCTGGCTTACGCTGTGAGAAAGGCCGCGAGGGATATAAGCGGCAAGTACATCTGCCCGCCGTATTCCACCGATTTCGCGGTGATGTTCCTGCCCTTTGAAGGTCTGTACGCAGAAGTCGTCAACATGGGCCTCATGGAAGAGCTGCAGAGGGACTGCCACGTGATGGTGGCGGGGCCTTCCACCATGGCAGCCCTGCTCAACAGCCTGCAGATGGGCTTCAGGACCCTTGCCATACAGAAGAACGCGGGCAAGGTCTGGCAGGTGCTGGGCAACGTGAAGACCGAGTTCGACAAGTTCGGCGATGTGCTGACGGCGACCCAGCAGAAGCTCGATCTTGCCAACAGGGAGCTGGACAAGCTGGTCGGTACCAGGACCCGGATGATACAAAGGTCCCTGCGGGAAGTGCAGGAGCTTAAAGATCCCGTAGAGGGCGGTATCATGCTTCCCCCCTCGGATGTTGAAAAATAAAAGCCCGAAAGCCATGTCGGGCCTCAAGCGATGAACGTATTTGCCATAGCGGACACACATCTCTCCTTCGGGGAGCATA
>JAFRWQ010000194.1 GCA_017437925.1 Bacillota bacterium | reverse complement strand
CCATCCCCTGGACGAGTACCTTGAAGTACTTGAAAATAGGGGCTACAAAGGCGCCCTGGGCCTAAACATAAACGTCAGGGGCAACTGGTTCGACCCCTCGCTTCTCGACGAAAAGCTGGGCTTTATCGGAAAGGAACACGTTCCCGATAACTACTGGTTCGCCCCCGGCGAAGCCGACAAAGCAAACCTCAGGGCCCTCGCGCCCTATATCAGCGAATAGGAGGGCGGTCCCATGAGATACTTCAGCAAGGACGAAAACTACTGCAATTTCAACCTCCACTACGATTCCAACTACTCCTTCGAATACTTCTGCAGAAAGCAGAGGGAGCTGGGAGTGACCAACGTGGAGCTTCTGGCGGGAAGCCAGAACCTCTTCATAGACCATCTGGGAATAGGGGACATCTCCTCACAGAAAAAAGCCCTTAAGGACAACGGCCTTAAGGTCAGGGTGATCTCGGCCCAGAACTGCCGCTACCGCTACCAGTTCGCGGTGAGCGAAAAGGAGCTCATAGAGCAGACTTTCAATTACTTCGCCAACGCCATGAGGCTGGCCGCCGAGCTGGACTGCCGCGTGATGCAGGCCAATACCGGCTGGGGCTACTGGAACGAGGACCTTGAGACCGGAAGAAGGCGCTGCGCCGAGATGTTCCGAAGGCTGGCGGAGCTGGGAGACGAGCTGGACGTCACCATGGCCTGCGAATCCTTAAGGCCCCAGGAATCCCTCATGGGCTACAGGGCTTCAGACATAAAGCACATCTTCGATCTGGTGGACCATCCCCGCTTCAAGGTCATGATAGACCTGACCGCCATGGGCGTCGCCGGCGAGACCATACAGCAGTGGTTCGACATCTTCGGAGCGGAGAACATCATCCACACCCACATGATAGACGGAAACCCCTACTACCACTTCCTCTGGGGAGAGGGAAAGAGGAACCTGGGAGAAGATCTTAATACCCTTTATGAGAACGGTTACAGGGGCATGCTGAGCCAGGAGCTGACCTTCGCGCCTTATTACTTGGATCCTTTCGCCGCAGACCTCAAAAACCTTCAGGTCTGGAGCGAATACCTGAAGTAAAGCTTCGGCTGCCGCGGGTCCCAGGGCGGCCTCAATCCAAAAATGATCGAATTTTAAGCAAAACAGTACCATTGATCTCAAGCCCCCGCGATGTTAATAATCGACTGTAAGACAGCTCCGGTCAAAGAGTGAAAGGAAGTAAACTTCATGACAGATGTTACAGAACTTACGGTATCAAGGCTTTCGGAGATGCTGGCAACGGGAGAGACCACTTCGGTCGAGCTGGTCAAGACCTACATGGACCGCATAGCGAAGATAGACAAGAGCGGCCCCTGCCTCAACAGCGTGCTGGAGCTCAATCCCGACGCCCTCTTCATCGCCGCCGCCATGGACAGGGAAAGGGCGAAGGGAAAGCTGCGCTCCCCCCTCCACGGCGTCCCCGTGCTTCTTAAGGACAACATAAACACCGCGGACAAGCTCCGCACCACGGGAGGGTCTCTTGCTCTCGCCGACAACTTCGCTCCCTACGACGCTTCGGTAGTTTCAAGGCTTCGCAAGGCCGGCCTCATAATCCTGGGCAAGACCAATATGACCGAGTTCGCCAACTTCATGGCCTATCACATGAAGAACGGCTACAGCTCCAGGGGAGGGCAGGTGATCAGCGCCTATAACCCCATAGGGGACGTGTCGGGCTCCAGCTCAGGCTCCGCCGTCGCCCTCTCCGCCAACCTCTGCGCCCTTGCCGTAGGCACCGAGACCGACGGGTCCATACTGAGCCCCGCTTTCAATAACAGCGTGGTCGGGATAAAGCCAACCATGGGCCTGGTGAGCCGCTGGGGCATACTGCCCATATGCAGCGCCCAGGACACCGCGGGCCCCATGGGAAGGACGGTCGCCGACTGCGCGGCCCTGCTTAACATCATGGTCGGCGAAGACGAAAACGACCCGGCCACCTGGTGCCTCGAGGACAGGATCCCCGAAGACTACACAGCCTTCCTCAAAAAGGACGGGCTCAGAGGCCTCAGAGTAGGAATAAACAGGGGCTACATGGAGAACATCAGCGACGACAGAAAGGCCCTGGCTGAAGAGGCGTTTAAGACCATCGAAGGCTGCGGGGCCGAGATCGTGAACGGAGTGGACTTTCCCAGGCTTCGCATAGACGAACCCATCATGCGCTATGAATTCCAGAAGTGCCTCAACGCCTATCTTTCAACGGTCAACACCCGCTGCCGCAGCATGAAGGACATCATAGATTTCTTCGGAGACCATAAGAACGAAGCTCTGAAGTACGGCATGGAGCACTTCATTGACGCCCAGTTCGGGGCATCGGGCAACTGCACCGACCCCGAGTACATACAGACAAGGCTCGACGCCCTCAGGCTCTCTCAGAAAGAGGGCCTTGACAGGATACTGGACGAGAACAGGCTCGATGTCCTGGTCTGCCCGGGAAGCTTCGACTACGCCCCCGTGTCCGGATATCCAGGCATAGGAGTCCCCGCAGGCTATGACAGCCAGGGGCTTCCCTACGGCATATGTTTCATAGGAAGGGCCTTCAGCGAGCCTCTGCTCATATCGGCAGCCTATTCCTACGAGCAGGCGAGCCTCAAGCGTAAAGCTCCCTCCTGGGGAGATCTGAGGTAAGCCGAAGCCTTCGTCCGTGTTTCTTCTTGAATAATCGGCCGTATACAGTAAAATGGATGTGTAAGCGCGTTCCGCCGGAATCAGCCGGCGCGGAGTCTGCGCATAAGAAAGGAAATGATGATATGAAGAGCGCCAGGGAATATTACCTCGATGAGAATTACAATTGCGCCGAGTCCACGATCAGAGGCCTCAACGACAGCCTCGGCCTCGGCCTCGACGACGAGAACATGAAGCTTCTGGCCGGCTTCGGAGGCGGTATGGCCAGCGGCCTCGCCTGCGGCGTGCTCTGCGGCTGCGTGGGGGCCATAGGCAAGATGATGGTCACCGACAAGGCCCACAACTGCCCCGAGGAGAGGGAGGCCTGCAAGGAATTCGTTGCCCTGTTCGCCGAGACCTTCGGAGACACCAACTGCAGCTACCTGGTTGAAAAATACAAGAGGCCCGACATACGCTGCGCCATACTGGTGGAAGAGGCCCAGAAGCTCTTCGAGAACTTCATGAAGGAAAAAGGCATAGTAAAATAACTGAGAGCGAAGCAAAGCCGCGGAAGGCGCGGAGCCGCGCAAAACGGCTGAAAAAACTATTCGGCCTTCCTGCTTTTGATGAACTCGCCGGCCCGGTCCCTTGCATATCTGAGGGCCGGGTCTTTTATTGCCAGCATCAGGGCGAAGTAGCCGAGAACGCAGACTGCGACGGTAATGAGCAGGGCAGCCCAGGGGGAAGCCGTGCGGCCTTCGATGAACCTGGCCGCGGGTATGAACCAGAGGGAAGCGACGATGCGCAGGGGAGCCCTCTGGACCAGGGTCTTGAGGCCCAGGGCTTTTCTTCCCAGAGAAGCGAATATTACGAAGAGTATCAGGCCCGAGTAGAGGGAGGCGGAAGCGGTCCCCATGAGCCCGAATTTGGGAACGAGGAATGCGCAGAGGGCAATGTCGACGGCGGCCGAGAAGAGGGCGGAACCTATGACAGCCTTCTTTTTGCCCAGGGGAAGAAGCACGAAGCGGGCGGCTGCGGCGTTCATGACTCCGGTAAAGAGGCGGAGCCCCAGCAGGGCAGCCGCGGGAGCGGCGTCCGCGTAGTCCGCGCCGTAGGAGACTTTTATGAGCATGGGAGCGACGCTGACTATACCGACCGAAGCCGGTATAAGCAGCAGCTGGATGAGGCTGAAGACCGCAAAGGCAAGAACGCAGGGGCCCGCAGGAGAATCCCCGGCCTCGTTGATCTCAAGATCGTCTGAGGCTCCCATCCTCGCCCACAAAAACCCGAAGGCCGAGATGAAGAGGGCGCTCGCGACGAGGGGGATCTTGCCCGCCGCTGTGTAAAGGCCGGCGGGGACGGGACCCGACAGCTTGCCCAGCAGCACGGTCTCTATGCAGTTCATGAGGATGAGGGCGGCGGCAGGTCCCAAAAATACGGGGAACAGTCCCGCTCTTTGCTTTGAGCTCCTGGACCAGAGGCGCTTTCCGCGGCTTATGACCCGTACGGCGTTGAGCATGACCAGCACAAGTCCCCCGCAGAGTATCCTCACGGCGGCGTATTTTATGCCGTCGCCGCCGTCCTTTACGAATTTATATACCAGGGCGAGGCCTGCGATCTGGAGCAGGGCGGTGACCGCCGCAGCGTAATTGCTCCCTATGATGAAGATCCTGCGGTTCCTCTTCAGGGAGACGAAGCACAGGGCCGCCGCAGTAAGGGCGGCCAGCAGTATGCTGACCCTTCCCAGGGCGTCGGGGCCCAGGGCGCGGGCGGCAATGGGAAAGCTGAGCAGGGGAACTATCATCCCGACCGCCTTCAGCAGTATCCTTAAAGGTCTTCCTTTGGAGTTTTTGATCTCGGAATTATCCATGGGAGGCTCCGCATCCCGGCGCAGGCCGGAGTTCTATAAAAAAAGTGTCCCGTAAGCGGGACACATGTTATTCCGTATTCGGCCTAGTCGCTTACGCGCTCGAAGCCCGAGACGTCGTAGACCTTGTCGGCGTTGCTGCTCCCGATGAAGTCGACGAACTTCCTGGCTTCCCTCTCTTCTTTGGTGGCCTTGATGACGGCGGCGCTGAAGGTCATCTCCTTGTCGGAGCCGTCGGGCACTCCCTTGAAGACCTCTGAGCGGGTCCCTTCCGCCAGACAGTCGTTGCCGTTGGGATTGACGTCGGTCCCCTTGGTACCGTCGAGCCAGTCAAAGCATCTCTCGTCCTCGCAGATGAAGATATCGCATTCATAGCCCGCTTCTATCTTGGCGGCCAGCATCGAGGGCTCGTCGTAGGTCACCCTGACGGCGGCGTAGCTGGACATGCTCTTGTAGCTGTCGACCAGGTTGGCCACCGCGAGCACCGAGTTGGTGGAGGCGAAGAGGTTGAGGACTATGTCGTGGGATTCCTCCTGCTTTTTTCCGCAGGAGCCCAGCGAGAAAACTATCAAAAGCGCGAGCAGCAGGGATAAAGTTCTTCTGGCTTTCAGGGACATTTCGTAAAACTCCGTAAGCTTCACTAAAAATTTATCTACATTTGGCGTGATTTCCTATATAATAGACACATTAATATACCATATATTACGAAAGGTTGACAAGATTAAATGGTAAAAAAACTGGCAGGCTGTATAAGGGAATACACCTTCCTGGCGCTGATCTCGCCCCTGTTCATGATAGGCGAGGTAGCTCTGGAGGTGCTGATCCCGTACTACATGGCCGATCTGGTGGACCTGGGCATAGACGCGGGCAATATGGCGGTCATAAAGTCGGTGGGGATGAAGCTCATCCTGCTGGCCTTCGCCAGCATGCTCTGCGGAGTGCTGGGAGCCGTGACATCGTCCACGGCGTCCTCAGGCTTTGCCGCCAACATGCGCCATGACATGTACGACAACATTCAGCGCTTCTCCTTCGCAAACATCGACAAGTTCTCCGCCGCAGGCCTGGTGACCAGGATGACCACAGACGTGACCCGCATACAGATGGCCTTCACCATGCTCATGAGGATGGCCGTGAGGGCTCCCGCCAGCATAGTGCTGGCCATGATAGCCGCGAGGCGCATCAACAAGAGCCTCTCCCTGGTGTTCCTCTACGTGCTTCCGGTGCTGGCCCTTGGCCTCTTCTTCATCATGAGGAAGGCCATGCCCCTCTTCGACAAGATGTTCAGGATATACGACAAGCTGAACAACACGGTCCAGGAGAACGTGAGAGGAATAAGGGTGGTCAAGGCCTTCGTAAGGGAGGAGAAGGAGAACGAGAAGTTCGGAAACGTGGCGGAGGAGCTCTTCCGTACCGCCTACGGGGCCGAGAGGATAATGGCCCTCAACGGGCCCCTCATGCAGACCTGCTCCTACGGGTGCATGCTGCTGATAGCCTGGCTGGGCGCGAGGCTCATAGTTTCGGGTTCCATGACCACAGGCCAGCTGATCTCCATCAACACCTACGTGATGCAGATACTGATGAGCCTCATGATGCTCTCCTTCATGCTGAGCATGAGCTCCATCGCCGTCGCGGCGGGAAAGCGCATCACCGAGGTCCTTAACGAGGAACCCGACATAGTTAGTCCCGAAGAGCCCGCGGAAGGCCCCCTCGACGGCTCCGTGGTCTTCGAGGACGTGGATTTCGGCTACGGCGATTCCCTCGACTGCATCAACGACATAGATCTTAAGATAGCCTCCGGCGAGACCATAGGCATACTGGGCGGCACGGGCAGCGGCAAGACCAGCCTGGTGCAGCTCATACCCAGACTCTACGACGCCCGCAAGGGCAGGGTGCTGGTGGGAGGGACCGACGTAAAGGAGCTGGATCTCACCGCCTTGAGAAAGAGCGTCTCAATGGTCCTTCAGAAGAACGTGCTCTTCAGCGGCACCGTGGCGGACAACCTGCGCTGGGGAAACGAAGACGCAAGCGATGAGGAGCTGCTCGAGGCTTTGAGCCGCGCCCAGGCCAAGGACTTCGTCCTCGCTAAGGAGGGAGGCCTCTACGGCAGGGTAGAGCAGGGAGGATCCAACTTCTCCGGCGGCCAGAGGCAGAGGCTGTGCATAGCGAGAGCTCTGGTCTCAAAGCCGAAGATACTCATACTGGACGATTCCACCTCGGCGGTCGATACCCACACCGAGTCCCTCATAAGGAAGGCCTTCAGGGAAGACCTGCCCGAGACCACCAAGATCATCATTGCCCAACGCATCTCCTCGGTGAGGGACGCCGACCGCATAGTGGTCCTGGACAACGGCAGGATCAGCGGGGTAGGCACCCACGACCTGCTGATGGAGACCAACGAGATCTACAGGGAAGTATACGAATCCCAGATGAAGGGAGGCGATTTCGATGCCGCAGAATGACAGCAAAGCCAAGGCTCCCGCAGCCCAGAACCAGGCTCCCGCTTCCCGTCCCGCAGGTCCCGGCGGAAGGGCGGCTGCCCAGGGCAGGATACGCATACCCAAGGGCAGCGGAAAGACCATTAAGAGGGTCATATCGTACATAGGCAAGGGCTATACCCTCACCTTCGTCGCGGCCCTGCTCTGCATGGGCACCGCGTCCCTCGTCAGCGTCAGGGCGTCCCTCTTCATGCGCACCCTGATCGACGACTACATCCAGCCCCTGGTGCTCCAGGCGAACCCGGTCTTCACGGGTCTCTTTAAAGAACTCATGTTCATGGCGTCGATCTACGCCGTGGGCATAGTCGCGAGCCTCGCCAACAACCTGCTGATGGCGAAGATGTCCCAGGGAGTCCTGAGGAAGGTCAGGGGGGAGATGTTCGAAAAGATGCAGGCTCTTCCCATAGCCTACTTCGACACCCATCCCTACGGCGACATAATGTCCCGCTTCACCAACGACACCGACACCATGAGGCAGATGCTCTCCCAGAGCATACCCAGCGTGGTCTCCTCCATGATAACCATAGTCGCGGTGCTGGTATCCATGATAAGGATAAGCCCGCTGCTGACCCTGGTCCAGCTGGCCGGAGTCGCCGTGATGTACATGATCACCGTGACCCTCGGCGGCCGCTCCGCGGTCTTCT
>JAFRWQ010000022.1 GCA_017437925.1 Bacillota bacterium | reverse complement strand
TGCTCGTAGTATTTCTTCCTCTGCTTCTCGACGGACTTGATGTACTTCTCCATCTGGGCGTCGGTGTAATCGGCCTTTTCGGGGGCTACGCTGTGCTTTCTGGCGATCTTGTGCTCGAGGCTGGCGCAGATGAAGACGCGGAGTATGGGCTCGTTCCTCAAAACGTAGTCGGAGCAGCGCCCGACGATGACGCAGGGTCCCTCGGCCGCGATCTCCTTGATGACCTTGGACTGCTCGAGGAAGATGGTGTCCGAAAGGGTCGGCTGATAGTAGGTCTCTATCATGCTTCTCTCAAAGGAGGAGCTGAGCAGCTGGGGAGCTTTTTCCTCGTGGCTCTCCAGGAAGCTCTCGTGGAGCCCGCCCTCGTCGGAGACCTTTTTGAGCAGCTCCTTGTCGTAAAAGGGGACGCCCATCATCTCTGCCAGCTTCATGCCTATCTCATGGCCGCCGCTTCCGAATTCTCTGCCTATGGTTACTATCCTGTTCATGGCTGCCTCCCGGGATCAGACCCCTGCGCGGAAAAACCAAAATCACAGTAATGTTATCACATCTTGCGTTTTTTGTCCAGTTTCAGCCGGTTGCTTATTGCTTATCGTAGTATTTCTTGCCTGAACTGGGCAGGAAATAGGTCCTTATATAGCCGTCGACGGACACCACGACGAACTCGTTGGTCTCCTCGATGTAGTAGACGTCGTCGCCGTCTTCCTTTTCGGTCTTGTGCAGGGCTCTGGGGTCGTTGACCACGGCGCAGGCCGCGGCCTCGTATTCCTCGGCGCTGGCAAAGCCCATCTCCTTGCCGTGCTTTTCGTAGTGCTGCTCGAGCAGCTTCTTGCTCCTGAAGTAGACTTTGACCTCTTCGGCGGGTTTTTCTTCCTTGGGAGGCTCGGTCACGGTCTGTTCGGCAGGCTTTTCTTCAGGTTTTTGCTCTGAAGGCTTCTGTTCGGACTGCTGGGGCTTTTCTTCGGGCTTTTGCTCCTGCTGCCCTGCGGGCTGCTCAGCCGGTTTTTCGGCGCTCTGCTGGGTCTGGGGCTGGGCCTGCGTCTCCTGAGGCTTTTGCTCCTGCGCTGTCTGAAGGTCCTGAACGATCTGCTGGGACTGCTCCGTGGGCAGCAGGTTTCCCTGCTGGACGGGCTCATTCTGAGCCGCCTGCTCCTGCCTGGTCTGGATCAGGGCCATGAGGTAGGCTGCAGCCAGTATCACGATGGCTGCTATTATTATCAGTCTCTTGAGTTTTTTGCGGTCCATCACTCGACCTTCCTTCCGTCTCTGTAAGCTTCAATGGCCTGATTTAAGCTCATCCTGTTCGCCCCTCCCTCGAAGTCAGGGTCCTTCCTCTGCACGGGATCGTCCTCCCAGCCGCAGTTATCGCAGATCTCCCAGGCTCCGGTCTCGCTAAGGCACCGCTTTCCGCAGACCGGGCAGGGGTAAAGCCCGCCTTCGGCCTCTTTAAGCGTTTCTTCGGGCTCCTCAGCCTTCTTTTTTCTGAATATGGACTTTATCCTGTTCCAAAGCTTCATTTCTTCCTCCGGGTCGGTAACGACCGGTATCTCCCCACCCAGCTCCAGTTCATCGGGCTTCACGCGGCACTCGAAGGCCAGGAGCTCGACTCCCGCCTCCCTCGCCCTTCTCAGAGCGTCTCCGAAGGCCGGATGGGTGATCTCGTTGGGCACCAGGGCTTTCATGCCCTCCATCTGGATGACGAAGACCGCCGCTGCGGCGAAGCCCTCCTCCTTGGCCCTGATCAGGCCCTCTATGTGCTTTACTCCCCTCTCGGTGGGAGCGTCGGGAAAGGCCGCGACCCCATCCTCTTCGAGGGTCACGCCCTTGACCTCGACGAAGCCCTCCCTGCCCTCTTCATCCTTCACGTAAAAGTCGAAGCGGGAATCGCCGCGGGAGGTCTCGGGCCTTACCGTCTCAAGCCTTCCGAGGCCTGAGAGCTTTATGCGGCCGTCTTCAAGGGCTTCCCTTACCAGCGCGTTGGGGGCCTGGGAATCCACGTTGACCGTCATGCCGCCCTTGTCGACGGCTATCAGGGTCCAGCGCAGCTTTCTCTTTCCCATGCGGCCGATATGATCCTCAAGGTAGACCCTGGCCCCCGGGATCAGTATCTCTTTGCACCTGCCGGTGTTCTTTACGTGGCAGGGGACGGGCTCCGCCCCGTCCTCGGGCACAGCCATGGCGATGAAGCGGTTGGGCCTGCCGGCAAAAACGGCGGGAATGATGTTTTCGTACTTCATTGTCTATTTGAATCCGGTCTCGAGCCTTTCGGCGAAGAGCTCTCCTCCCCTCTCGAGGGAAGGAACGTTGTAATCCCTGTTGAAGCGGGTCACGGGCATGCGGTCCCAGACCTTTATCCCCATGTGACGCAGGGTGTTCTCGAGGGTCACCAGGCACTCCGTAGCCCCGTTGCCGGTGCCTCCGGCGCAGGCGGCGATGTACGCCTTCTTCTCGGCCAGGAAATGATTGTGGGACGCCTCGCAGCGGCGCAGCCTGTCGGTAAAGGCCTTCATGACTTCGGTGACATTGTGCCAGTAGACTGCGGTGACGAAGGCTATGCCGTCGGCCTTAACGAGTTTATCGTAGAGCTCCTGAAAACCGTCGGCAAGTACGCAGGCGCCCTCGCTCCTGCAGGCTCCGTATCCGGTCCCGCAGGCCATGCAGTGCTGCATATCCAGACCGTTGAGCCAGACCTCCTCGACCGAGGCTCCGCCCTTCTCCATGCCCTTTATGAGGGAATGGGCGGCCGATGCAGTGAGGCCGTCTCTGTTGGGGCTTGACCATATGACGACTATGTTCTTCATTTCAGACCTCCTTTTATTCACACAAACTTCCATTATGATTATAACTCATGGCGGGGCTTTGTCCAAGAAAATGCGAAAACTATGTTGACAGGGGCAAGTAAGCGTGCTATCATTCAATTAACAATTAAGCTAAATGTTAAATGTTTAGAAAGGAGCGTCATTTGAGCATACAAAATACCATGAAGGCTCTTGCCGACCCAACAAGACGCGAGATACTGAAGATGCTTAAAGGCGGAAGCCTCAGCGCCGGCGAGATCGGAGACCACTTCGAGATGAGCCTTCCCGCAGTATCAAGGCACCTGTCGGTCTTAAAAGACGCCGACCTGATACGGGACACGAGAAGAGGCAAATTCATTTATTACGAGCTCAACACCAGCGTCATCGAAGAAGCCATGCTCTGGCTCAGCGAGCTTAAGGAGGAAAAGTAAATGCTTAAGAAGTATAAGACTTTATTGATAATAACCGTCCTGCTCTGCCTTACCCCCATCATCCTGGGCGTATCCCTCTGGGACAGGCTTCCCGACCCCCTCCCCACCCACTTCGGCATCGACGGGCAGCCCAACGGCTGGTCGAGCAAAAACATGGCGGTCTTCGGGATCCCGGCTTTTATGGCAGCCATGGAGCTGGTCTGCGCGGTCGCCATGAGCATAGATCCCAAGTCTAAGAACATATCCTCAAAGCCAATGGTCATCGTGTTCGTGATGATGCCCGTACTTTCATGGTTCGTCGCCCTCATTACATACGGCAGCGTCATGGGCTGGAAGATGAACATAGGGTCTGTCACCTGCCTCTTCATAGGAGCCCTCTTCATCGCCCTGGGCAACTACCTGCCCAAGAACGCCAGGAACTACAGTTTCGGGATCAGGACCCCCTGGGCTCTCGATGACGACGAGAACTGGACCCGCACCAACCGCATAGGAAGCATCTGCCTCATGGCGGGAGGAGCGGCGATCCTTCTCTGCGGCCTTCTCACAATAAAGAACGAAGCGGCCGGGATGCCCGTATTCATAACGGTCATGGCAGTCGCAGTCATAGCGAGCCTCGTACCCACCGTCTATTCCTACCTCTACTTCAGGAAGCACGGAAAAGGCGAGAAGGACGGCGAGGCCGAGTAAGACAGCCGGAAACCGGAAATAACCAGGGCCTGCCCTTTCGGGCAGGCCTTTTCCCGCGCAAAACGGCAGGGGATAGGATGTGGGTGGTGCTCTCAATCAG
>JAFRWQ010000193.1 GCA_017437925.1 Bacillota bacterium | reverse complement strand
CCCGACCCTTATGCCGAGTATGTCGTCTACGAAGTAGAAATCCTCTTCGAGCTCCCACAGGTCCTCGCGGCGTATCATGACCTCTTTGTTCCTTAAGGCTTCGGCGGCGTTCCTGTCTGAGACGCCGGTTATCCTGATCACGACCATGTCTTTTTGGACCCTGGCCGAGAGGAGCTCCGCGTCTTTGCCCCCTATGACAAGCTTTTTCACAGCAGAAAAACGCGTCTTATCTTCGATGTACGGATAGACGCGCATTTCTCCCTTGATTCCAACCGGGGCAGTGATCCTGCCCAGTCTGATCAGTTCGTTCATTTAGGAAACAATCTCCACTGTTACCTTGAGGTTCTGTTTTGTGGCAGCTGCTTTCACAACTGTGCGTAGTGCCTTGGCTATGCGCCCCTGCTTGCCGATGACCTTGCCCATGTCCTTTTCGGCGACCTTGAGCTCGATCACAATGGAATCTCCCTTGCCGGATATCTCGCGGACCACCACCTCATCGGGGCTGGTAACCAATGCCTTCGCTATGGTTTCAACTAAACCGAGCATTGGGGCACCCGGCTACTCGATGACGCCGGCCTTCTTGAGAAGAGCGCGAACGGTATCGGTGGGCTGAGCTCCGTTGGCGATCCACTTCTTCGCGGCTTCAGCGTCGATCTTGATGGTTGCGGGCTCGGTCAGGGGGTCGTAGTAACCCAGCTGCTCGATGTCCTTGCCGTCTCTGGTGGTTCTGGCGTCGGCGACGATGATCCTGTAGAAGGGCTTCTTGTGGGCGCCCATTCTGGTGAGTCTGATCTTGACCATTTTTGTTTTATTTCCTCCTGAAAATATATAAAACTATTGCTTTTGTATATGAAGGCTTTCTGCCGTTCAAACGTTGAAATTTAAAGTTCTTTCGGTTCTACATGAAGCCTCCGAAGCGGCGGGAGAGGCGCTTGTTCATCTTGCCTCCCGACAGCTGCTTCATGAGCTTCTTGGCTTCCTCGTAGCGCTTTATGAGGGTGTTTACTCTGCTCACCGGGACCCCTGCTCCTGCGGCTATGCGCTTTCTGCGGCTGGCGTTGAGTATGGAGGGGTCCTTGCGCTCCGCGGGAGTCATGGAGAGTATTATGGCCTCCATGTATTTGAACTCCTTTTCGCTGGCGGAGAGCTGGTCGTCGCTGACCTTGCCCGAGACGCCGGGTATCATGTCGAGTATCTTGCCCAAGCCTCCCATGCCCCTCACCTGCCCCATCTGCTCCAGGTAATCCTCGAGAGTGAACTGGTTCTTTGCTATGCGCTTCTCGAGCTCGGCGGCCTTTTCCTCGTCGAAGGCTTCCTGGGCCTTTTCGATGAGGCTCATCATGTCGCCCATGCCGAGTATCCTTGACGCCATGCGGTCGGGATAGAAGGGCTCCAGGGCTTCGATCTTTTCGCCCACGCCGGTGAACTTGATGGGTCTTCCGGTGACGGCCCTTACGGAGAGAGCGGCTCCGCCTCTGGTGTCGCCGTCCAGCTTGGTCATGATTATGCCGTCGACTCCCAGGGCGTCGTGGAATCCCTGGGCCGCGTTGACCGCGTCCTGGCCCGTCATGGCGTCAACCACCAGCAGTATCTCGTGGGGCCTCAGCTCCTTCTTCATGCGCTTGAGCTCGTCCATCAGGTCTTCGTCGATCTGAAGGCGGCCGGCGGTGTCCAGGATGAGGACGTTGAGACCCTTGCGCAGGGCTTCCTGCTCGGCTGCCTTGGCTATGGCTACGGGGTCGCGGCTCTCTCTGTCGCTGTATACGGGGACCCCGATCTGCTTGCCTACGATCTCGAGCTGGTCGATGGCTGCGGGCCTGTAGATGTCGCAGGCGGCCAGCATGGGGT
>JAFRWQ010000021.1 GCA_017437925.1 Bacillota bacterium | reverse complement strand
GAAGCCCCTCCACGAAGAACCTCTCCAGCGAGTAGAAGAAGGCGTAGAGGCAGAAGATCTGGCCTCCGAACTTCGACCTGCCCTGCTTTCTCTCGTAGAGGACCAGGGCTATGCAAAGGAGCAGGCACCATATGGACTCGTAGAGGAAGGTAGGATGCACCAGCTCCCCGTCGGCGAGTATGGCCCAGGGAAGGTCGGTGGGGCCTCCGTGGGCTTCGCTGTTGAAATAGTTGCCCCAGCGGCCTATGGCCTGCCCCAGGGCTATGCCGGGAGCGAAGATGTCGAACCAGTCGGCAATGCTGTTCTTCCAGCGGCGGGCGATGTACGCTCCGAGGGCCAGGGCGACTATGAGGGCCCCGTGTATGGCCATGCCGCCTCCCCTGATGTTGAGTATCTGGGGAAGGTCGTTCTTGTAGCGGTCCCACTCGAAGATGACGTAGTATATCCTGCCGCCCACTATGGAAGCGGGCACGCAGTAGAGTATCATGTCCAGAACCCTCTCCGGGTCGATGCCGTAGCGGTGGGCCCTGACGTAGGCCAAAGCGGTGCCCAGGACTATGCCTGAGGTGACCATTATGGCGTACCACATTATGTCTATTCCGAATATCGTGAAGGCCACCGGGTCCATGACCGGCAGAAACGGTTTCATCTAAAGCTCCCTTCTGCCCTCGAGGGCCTTGGAAAGGGTGACCTCGTCGGCGTATTCAAGATCGCCGCCCACCGGGATGCCGTGGGCTATGCGGGTCACCTTTATGCCGGCCGGCTTGACCAGCCTGGCTATATACATGGCGGTGGCCTCCCCTTCGATGTTGGGGTTGGTCGCCAGTATCAGTTCCCTGACGTCGTCGTTCTGCAGCCGCACTATGAGGGATCTCAGGTTGATGTCCTCGGGGCCCACCCCGTCCATGGGGGATATGACCCCGTTGAGCACGTGGTAGACTACGTTGAACTCCCTTATCCTCTCCATGGCGTAGACGTCCCTGGGGCTCTCCACCACGCAGATGACGCTTTTGTCCCTGGAGGTGTCGGAGCAGATGGCGCAGGGCTCGGTGTCGGTGAGGTTGCCGCAGACGGGGCAGAACTTCATGTTGGTCTTGGCCGAGACTATGGCGTCGGCAAGACCTTTGGCCTGCTCATCGCTCAGAGAGAGTATGTGGAAGGCGAGGCGCTGAGCGCTCTTTCCCCCTATGCCGGGAAGCTTCGAGAGCTCGGATATGAGGTTGCTTAAGGGTTTGGCGTAGCTTCTCATATCAGAAGGGCAGTCCCATGCCTCCGGTCAGCTTGTTCATCTCGTTCGAAGAGATCTCGTCTATCTGGCGCATGGCCTCGTTGGCCGCGGCCACTATCAGGTCCTGCAGCATATCGACTTCCTCGGGATCGCAGAGCTCGGGCTTGATGACCACCGATACCAGCTGGTGCTGTCCGTTGACCCTGACGGTGACGGCTCCGCCGCCGGCCGAGGCCTCGGTCTCCATCTTTTCTATCTCCTGCTGGGCCTGCATCATCCTGTTCTGCATGGCCTGAAGCTGGGCCATCTGGTCCTGCCTGCTCATCTTTCCGGCACTGGGCTTCTTGCCCGCTTTCATTCCTTTTCCCATGGTTTCCTCCAAAAATTTTAGAATTCCGAATAATTATATTATCACATCGGGGGCTTAAGGTAAAGCGAAAGACCCTGAGGCTAACCGGCGAAGGGATTGTAGTACCTTCCCCCGTCGGCCTTGAACATGAATATTACCAGGGCGAGGAGCAGCACTCCCAGGGCTATGGTCAGCCAGTCGCCCGCTTTGAAGGGCTTTTCGGAGTACCAGCTGCGGGTCTTGCCCTTGCCGAAGCCTCTCAGCTCCATGGCGTTGGATATGGTCTCTATGCGGTCCATGCTGGACATTATGAGGGGTATCAGTATGGAAGCGGCGGCTTTAAGGCGCTTTACGAGGCTTTCCTTTCTGCTCATCTCTATGCCCCTCGCCTGCTGGGAGAGGGAGATGTCGTGGTATTCCCTCTGTATGTCGGGTATGTATCTTAAGGCCAGAGCGACCGAGTAGGCGATCTTGTAGTTCACGCCCACCTTGTTCAGGGAGGCCGCGAATTCGCTGGGGTCGGTGGTGCTGACGAAGAGCAGTATTATGGGTATCTGGGCCAGGTATTTGAGGATCAGGTTCAGATGGTAGAAGAGCTGCTCGGCGGTGACGGTATAGCGGCCGCCCAGGGTCAGAAGCACCGTCCTGCTGCCGTAGATCTCGACCCCGTGCTCTGGGGCGAAGAGGTAGACCAGCAGGTTGTTAAGGACCATGAAGATGAAGGTGGCTGCCAGTATGAAGCGGACGTCCTTCAGCTTTATCTTCGACATCGAAAAAAGTATCAGAGCCAGCAGGGGGAAGAGAGCCAGCACCCTGGTGTCGTAGGTGATCATGGCAGCGAAGGTCCAAAGAAGCAGGAGTATGAGCTTGGTCGCTCCGGTCAGCCGGTGTATGGGGGAAGGACGGTCGATGTAGTTAAATATGTTGACCATGTCTCTGCCTCCTTTCCCCGTCTATGAAGGACGCCGTGAAGGCTCTGCCGTCCCCTATGCCGCAGAGCCGGGCGAGGCCGCAGAGGCTGGTCTCCTTAAGATCCGCGGCTTCTATGACGCTTTGGTCGGTCAGTATGTTCCAGGGCTCGTCGTCCGCTATGAGCCTGCCGTCGGTCAGGACCAGGGTCCTCTCGCAGTATTCCAGCATCAGGTGCATGTCGTGGGTGATCATTATGACAGTGATGCCCCTTGCGGCCAGTTCCCTTAAGAATTCCATGATCTCGGTGTAGTGGCGGTAGTCCTGGCCCGCGGTGGGTTCGTCAAGTATTATGATCTCGGGGCCTATGGCCAGTATCGAAGCTATGGTGAGCCTCTTCTTCTGGCCGAAGCTCAAGGCGGACACGGGCCAGTTCCTGAAGGGATAGAGGCCGCAGGTCTTAAGGGCCGCGCCGACCCTTTCTTTTATCTCGTCTTCGGGGACCCCTCTGGTCACGAGGCCCAGGGCGGTCTCGTCGTATATCATGGTCTTGCAGATCATCTGATTGGGGTTCTGCATCACGTAGCCTATGCGCTCCGCCCTCTCCTTGATGGAAAGGCCCGAAAGGTCCGCGCCGTCAAGGCTTATGCTGCCCTCGCAGGGCTTCTCAAAACCGCAGATGAGCTTGGAAAGCGTTGATTTTCCGGCTCCGTTGCGGCCAACCACGGCCAGCATCTCCCCTTTATAAACCTCAAGGCTTATATCATCCAGGGCCCTTCTGCCGTTGGAGTAGGAAAAGCCCAGGTCCTTTACCGAAAGCAGGACCTGCCTTTCCTTTTTCGCCGCGGGGGAAGGAGCGGCGCAGAACCACTCCCTCAGCTTCTCTTTGTCATCCTCTGAGAGGGCGATGGTATCAAGGCTTGAGGGTCTTTTGTCCTCGCTTATCCTCACGCCCGCTGTTTTAAGGGCCGAGAGGTACAAAGGCTCTCTTATGCCGTTCTCAAAGAGAAGCCTGCCGCTGAGCAGGGCGTCGGGGCTGCTGTCCGAGACTATGCGGCCCTCGTTCATCAGAACCACCCGGTCCACGGGCCGGTGGAGCACGTCCTCCAGCCTGTGCTCTATGATGATCACGGTGGCCCCGCTGGACTTTTGTATCTCGTCTATGAGCTCGATGGCGGCCTTGCCGGCGGCCGGGTCCAGGTTCGCCAAAGGCTCGTCGAAGAGGAAGATGGGGACGTCGTCCACCATGACTCCCGCCAGCGAGACCCTTTGCTTCTGG
>JAFRWQ010000192.1 GCA_017437925.1 Bacillota bacterium | reverse complement strand
CTTTCGTGCTGTTACAAGAAAGAATGGCAACAGGAGCATAAGCTCTTAACTTAACGGGTTTAAGTACTTACAGCGATGTCAGGTATTATTTCCTCATAAAAAATGATATTGGCCTGCCCGGGATAGATCCCGGGCAGGCGCTATATTTTATGTTGATTTGACGCTCTCAACTGGGTTCAACCATGGGCAGTATATTTTTAAAGCCCTAAAGTGATGAGAAGTATCTATTTTGGCGATTATAAGGAAATATGCATAGTTATTCCGGAGTTTCAGGACTGTATCCCTGCAACATTTTCATATACGATGTATTCACAAGAAGGGAGGATACATTACCCTCGTTTTTCCCAAACTTCAAGTGTCGCTTTCGCTTCGAATGCCATAATAGGATCGTTTTTATCCTCTGCAATCTCTTTCAACACTTCTTGCGCCTTATCCAAGTATATACCTAACCCTAAACAATGCGCTGCTACTATCGTTCTGATTTTAGGCATTTCATTATCTAACAATTCAAGATAAAAAGATTTGTCACTCATCGTTTCCGCTTTGTGATATAGTATGGACAATTGTCCCATTGCCTTGTTGTGTTTACGGCTCTTAGTTTTCGATGTACAATCATTGAGCATTGACCCATAAAAAACATAGTCATTTTTAATCTCTAATAACTCATTATTCATATATCTACTCCAAACATTTTTAAGATTTTTATTACCCATTCATATTGATCTTCAAAGCTATAGTTTGAAAGCCAATCTCGCAACGCTTGGCCTTCTGTAAAGCTATGTATGATTCAATAATTCACCGAGAGGTCGATGATAACGCTGCAAAAGTCATAAGGCAGAGGATAATTGGGATAGTGCCGTAATACATTGACCGTCTTAATGATTTAAGCTTATTAAGATTCTCTTCAGACACTGATATAATTCCGGCTTCTATTCCTTCGAAAACCATGTATATGTTGCTGAATGTTATAAGTTCCCTGGAACGATTTTTGCCTTTGACAGCATCAACCAACTGATGGAACCCACTGTTTTTAGCCATCGTATTCATCCATAAAAACAGAAGGGCAAAAAGCATGACAAATAAACATTTTCCCTCAAAGGCGCTTACCCTTACCCTGTAGATCCACTCAAAAATGAATGTGGCTGAAGATACGGCCCAGTAAAACAACTCCAGAGCTGGCATTCTTTTAATTATAAGCAAGTTTTACACCTTCTCTTTAAATGGAGATTCTAAATCCCGTTGTTTATACAAAACTCCAGTACGAACGTTATTACCATAGTTATAAAACTATAATCAGTTCGTTTTAATGACTGAAGATATTTTATTTCCTTCGGTGATACATCTATGCTGCCTGCATCTATCGCATGGAATAATAATCCCAGATCTGTTTTCCCGTTAGTTTGGAATAAACCATAATCAGCCTTGCCTTTTACTTTGAATAACAGTTCATAAAAGTTGCTTTTTTTCTTGGCGATACTTATCCATAGAATTAATGAGGTAATGAGTCCAAAACCCAAGCTTCCGAGTAAAGCAATTGAGGGTCTTGAACCCATAATAAATACAACTATTACTGTTACTAAGGATAATGACCAGTAGATTATTTCTATAAGTGGCATGCCCATTCTCTTGTCAATATATGAGTGCAAAATCCGTTAACATGAACCATGGTTTGATACATTGTAAATTCTATTTTTGATAGAAACAGTCGTAATCGTCTATTAACACTATTTCCTTGTGTAATATTGTTGTATGTGTAAGTTCTTGATGAATTTCTGTAATTCCATATCCAGCTGATACAGTTATTCCCCAATATCCATTTCCGGATACATATTCGATCCCTAATACTTTACATGATCCTCCTACAGCTTGATAAAAAATCGTTCCTCGTTGTCCTTCACTATCAGCTACATACTGTGTGCCAATCGAATAACGATAACCATCTGAAAGCGTCACGGAACCTTCAAATCCAATTCCTACTGTGAATAACCCGTTTATATCAATATTATTAACGGAGTCATTTAAACAATATACGAACAGGTTCAGCCCTCCCTTAGAGGTGCTTTCTGTGACTCATTCAATAAATGATATACTGGTTCCAGTCTATTGTGTACCATTATATTAACATTTGCAAGGTCGCATTATAATAGCACATCTTCGCGACTCGGTAGCTATCAATATTGAAGTTAAACGTTCTCCATATTATACTTATTCTGCCAATAGTACAGATATCAAGGTATTAAACTTATACACTTCGAACGTCAGCAGATATAGTTGTGAAAGGAGCAGTATGGACTATCTCAGTGAGATCTCGGCCCTTTTGGAGGGCAGAAAAGAGGAGTTTTTCGAGCTCAGCGACAGGATATGGGACTTCGCCGAGTCCCGCTTTCAGGAGTTTCAGTCGAGCAGGCTTGATGCGGAGTACCTGAAGTCTCAGGGCTTTAAGGTAAAGCTGGGCGTTGCCGACGAGGACACCGCCCTGGTCGCCGAATACGGCAGCGGAAAGCCGGTCATAGGCTTTCTCGGAGAGTATGACGCCCTGTCGGGCCTTTCCCAGCAGGCCGACGTTTCGGAGCACTGCCCCATAGAGGCGGGAGCCGACGGCCACGGCTGCGGACACAACCTCCTGGGGACCGCCGACCTTGCCGCCGCCGTCGCAGTGAAGGAACTGATAGAGCAGGGCAGGATCAAGGGTACAGTGCGCTTCTACGGCTGTCCCGCCGAAGAGAACGCGGCGGGCAAGTCCTTCATGGTGAGGGCAGGCCTCTTTGACGACTGCGACATCTGCCTCACCTGGCATCCCGGCTGGGCCAACCAGGTCAACGGCAACGGATCCCTGGCCAACATCAGGGTATTCTACACCTTCCACGGCCTTTCCTCCCACGCTGCGGGAGCCCCCCAGCTGGGCCGCTCGGCCCTTGACGCCGTCGAGCTTATGGACGTGGGCGTCAATTACATGAGAGAGCACATGAGCGATGAAGCCCGCATCCACTACGCCATCACCGATACCGGCGGCACCGCTCCCAACGTGGTGCAGGCAAGAGCCCAGGTGCTCTACGCCATCAGGGCCCCCAGGATGGGCGAGGTCATGGAGCTCTTCGGGAGGGTCAGCGACTGCGCGAAGGGCGCGGCCCTCATGACCCAGACCAAGGTCGACATCAGGCAGGTCTCGGCCTGCTACGACTGCATAGGAAACGATGTGATCGCGGACCGCTTCATGGTTCACATGGACGAGATACTGCCCATAGAGTACACCGAAGAGGAGCTCGCCTACGCGAAGAGGTTCCAGGAAGCCATCACCGAGCTCGACAGGAGCAGTCTCAAGGCGAAGGCAAAGAAGGTAGCGGGAAAGGACGCAGCGAAGCTTCTTGAGCAGCCCATATGGAATTTCAGGCTTCCCGGCTACGTTAAGAACGGAGGCTCCACCGACGTGGGCAACGTCAGCTGGGTGGTGCCCACCGCCCAGTTCGGCATAGCGACCCTGGCTGCCGGTACCCCCGGCCACGCCTGGCAGGTGGTCGCTCAGGGCAAGGGCAGCGTAGCCAAGAAGGGTATGCTGGCCGCGGCGAAGCTTCTCGCCGTCACCGCCTGCGATTTCTTTGCCGACGAGGCATTGGTCAAGGCCGCGAAGGCCGAGCTTGCCCAAAGGCTCGAGGGCGAGACCGATCCCAACGCCCTGCCCAGGGATCTTAAGCCCGAGATCTGGTAAGTCAGTCCCGAAAACAACAATACAAAGCTTTAAAGCTCCGGCTCCGCGAAGAATTTATCGCGGGGCCGGTTTATTTGTGCTAAAATATAGTATAAGGATAGTTTGGCTCTTGCGGCGGAAGGCCTTAAGAGCTTTAAAAGGAGGTCAATTTATGAGTTACATGAAGGATATTGCCGCCCTGGTTGACGCCAAGGCAAAGCTCAGCTGCGAGATCAGCGACAAGGTCTGGGACTACGCGGAGTCGCGCTTTCAGGAGTTCAAGTCCTGCAAGGCCGAAGCCGAATACATGGAGAGCCAGGGCTTCAAGGTCACCAAAGGCATAGGAGGCGAGGAGACCGCCTTCGTCGCCGAGTACGGCAGCGGAAAGCCCGTCGTGGGCCTTCTGGGCGAGTTCGACGCCCTGTCCGGCCTTTCCCAGGAAGCCGACAACCCGGTCCACACCCCCATCATCCCCGGAGGGGACGGCCACGGCTGCGGCCACAACCTGCTGGGCGGAGCTTCCCTTGCCGCCGCCGTCGCGGTAAAGGACCTGATGGATCAGGGCAAAATAAAAGGCACCATCCGCTACTACGGCTGCCCCGCCGAAGAGAACGCCGGCGGCAAGGCCTTCCTGGTAAGAGAAGGCTGCTTTAACGACGTGGACATCGCCATCACCTGGCATCCCGGATATATGAACAAGGTCGTAGAGAACGGGTCCCTGGCCAACTTCAGGGTCTTCTTCACCTTCCACGGCCTGTCCTCCCACGCCGCCGGAGCTCCCCATCTGGGCCGCTCCGCTCTCGACGCCGTCGAGCTCATGGACGTGGGCGTCAACTATATGAGAGAGCATATGATAGACGAGGCCCGCATCCACTACGCCATCATCAACGCCGGAGGCACCGCCCCCAACGTGGTCCAGTCCGAAGCCCAGGTGCTCTACGCCATCAGGGCTCCCAAGGTCACTCAGGTCAAGGAGCTCTACGAGAGAGTCTGCGACTGCGCCAGAGGCGCCGCCCTCATGACCCAGACCAAGGTCGATATCAGGCAGGTTGCCGCCTACTCCGATTTCGTCGCCAACGACGTGATCAACGAGAAGCTGGGCGAGCACATGGACGAGGTGATCCCCATCGATTACACCGAGGAGGAGCTGGAGTACGCAAAGGCCTTCCAGCAGGTCATCACCGAGCTGGACAAGAACAACCTCAAGGGTCTCGCCAAGAAGATCGCGGGTAAGGACGCCTCCAAGCTTCTTGAGCAGCCCATCTGGAACTTTGTTATCAAGCAGCCTCTGGGCGGAAGCAAGGGCTCCACTGACGTGGGCGATGTCAGCTGGGTCGTACCCTGCGGACAGATCAATGTCGCGACCCTCGCCGCCGGAACTCCGGGCCACGCCTGGCAGGTGGTCGCCCAGGGCAAGGGCAGCGTAGCCAAGAAGGGCATGCTGGCAGCCGCCAAGGTCATGGCAGCCACCGCCTGCGACTTCCTCATGGACGAGAAGCTGGTCGAAGCCGCGAAGCAGAACTGGCTTGAGATTCTGGACGGAGAGACCTATCCCAATCCTCTTCCCGCCGACGCCAAGCCCGAGATCTGGTAATTCCCGGCTGAAGGTAGATAAGTGAGCAAGATAAGCAACGAAAAATACAATGTGACCGGCATGTCCTGCGCGGCCTGCAGCGCCCATGTGGAGAAGGCTGTGAGGGGCGTGCCGGGAGTTACCGACGTCCAGGTGAACCTTCTGACCAACTCCATGATGGTGAGCTACGACGACCCGGCGACCCCCGCTTCCATATGCGAGGCGGTGGACAGGGCGGGCTACGGAGCGAGCCCCATGAAGAAGGCCGAAAGCGGCGCCGCTTCAAGGCAGGCCGCGGAAAAGGCCGCAAGAGAAGCCCTTGAAGATCACGAGACCCCGGTAATAAAGAAGAGGCTGATCTGGTCCCTCATACTGCTGCTGCCCCTGATGTACATATCCATGGGCCACAGCATGTGGGGCTGGCCGGCTCCGTCCTTCCTGGCCCACAACCCCCTCGCCATCGCCCTCTACGAGATGATGCTGGCGGCCATAGTCATGATCATCAACGGCAAGTTCTTTGTCAACGGTTTTAAGGGAGCGGTGCGCGGGGGAGCCAACATGGACACCCTGGTCGCCATGGGCTCCATGGCGGGTTTTGTCTACAGCACTGCGGTGTTCTTTCAGATGTGCGGGGCCGCCAACACCGGCGATATGGAGAGGGCCCACCAGCTCTTCCACTCCGGCATGTACTTTGAGTCCTCGGCCATGATACTGACCCTCATCAGCATAGGCAAGATGCTGGAGGCCATGAGCAAGGGACGCACCACCAACGCCATCAAAAGCCTGATGGACCTGGCCCCCAAGGAAGCCCACGTGGTAAGAGATGGGCTTGAGATCACCGTCCCCGCCGAAGAGGTGGAGGAGGGCGACGTCTTCGTGGTAAGGCCCGGCGAGAGCTTCCCGGTGGACGGAGTGGTCCTGGAAGGGGAGAGCGCTGTCAACGAGGCAGCCCTTACCGGCGAGAGCCTTCCCGTCGACAAATCGGCGGGCAGCAATGTCAGCGCCGCGACCATCAACCAGAACGGGTCCCTCACCTGCAGAGCTACCAGAGTCGGAGCCGACACCACCCTGCAGCAGATCATAGAGATGGTGCAGAACGCCGCGGCTTCCAAGGCTCCCATAGCCAAGATCGCGGACAAGGTCTCGGGCGTCTTCGTGCCCGTCGTCGTAGGCATTGCCGTCATCGATCTCATCATCTGGCTGATAGCGAGAGGCGACCTCGGCTTTGCCCTGGGCAGAGCGATCAGCGTGCTGGTCATCAGCTGCCCCTGCGCCCTGGGCCTCGCTACTCCCGTCGCCATCATGGTTGGAAGCGGCCTCGGCGCAAAGAACGGCATACTCTTTAAGACAGCCTCGTCCCTTGAGGCCGCGGGCAAGATACAATACGTGGTCCTGGACAAGACCGGGACCATCACCGAAGGAAAGCCCCGTCTCACCGACACTGTCCCCGCTGAAGGCGTCAGCGAAGACGAGCTGCTCAGGGCGGCGGCGTCCCTCGAAGCCCGGTCCGAACACCCCCTGGCTAATGCCATCAGGGAGTTCGCCGAAGAAAAAGGCCTGGAATTCAGGCCCTCGGCCGACTTTAAGGCTCTGCCGGGCCACGGCATCTCGGGCAGCATAGAAAGAAACGGAGAGCTTCTCAAGGCTATCGGAGGGAACGCCGCCCTCATGGAAGAACAGGGCCTGCTCACTTCCAAGCTTAAGGCCGCGGGCGACACCCTGGCGGAAGACGGCAAGACCCCCCTGTACTTCGCCGCCGGCGGAAAGCTCCTGGGAGTCATCGCGGTCGCTGACGTCATAAAGGAAGACTCCAAAGAGGCCATACAAGAGCTCATGGGCATGGGCGTTCAGCCTGTCATGCTCACCGGCGACAACAGCCGCACAGCGGCCGCCATAGGCCGCCAGCTGGGCCTTGAGGCCATAGTCTCGGACGTGCTTCCCGACGGCAAGGAGGCCGTCATAAGAAAGATACAGGAGAGCGGCAGCACCGCCATGGTGGGCGATGGCATCAACGACGCCCCGGCCTTAACGAGGGCCGATATAGGCGTCGCCATAGGAGCCGGAGCCGACGTCGCCATAGACGCGGCCGACGTGGTCCTGATGAGATCGAGCCTTAAGGACGTAGTGGGAGCCATCAGGCTCTCCAGGCAGGTCATTAGGAACATCCACGAGAATCTCTTCTGGGCCTTCTTCTACAATGTCATAGGCATACCCATCGCGGCGGGAGCCCTCATCCCCCGCTTCGGAATAACTCTGAATCCCATGTTCGGAGCCGCCGCCATGAGCCTTTCCAGCTTCTTCGTGGTGAGCAACGCGCTGAGGCTCAACCTCTTTAGCATCAGAAGCAATAAGCGCGACTCGAAGTTTGCCCTTTCGCCCCTGCCCGAATTCCTTAGAGCTGGCGCTGAGAGCGGAGAAGAGCAGACCTGCGGCGGGTCCTGCCCCATAGACATAACGGCCGGCGAAGATACCGCCGACGTGACCGAAAGCAAAGGAGAAACAAGCATGAAAAAGGAAGTCAAAGTAAACGGCATGATGTGCCCCAATTGCGTAAAGCACGTCAAGAGGGCCCTTGAGGGCATAGAAGGCGTCGAGGCTGCCGAGGTCTCCCTTGAGAACAAAAACGCGATAGTCACCATGAACGCCGAGATCAGCGACGAGACCTTCAAGGCCGCGATCGAGGACGCCGGCTACGAGTTCGCGGGCACCGCCGCCGTGTAGAGCGGGAGGCTGCTTTATGAAGAGAGTACTTACGACGGTCATCAGCCACGAGACCAACACCTTTTCGTCGGATATCGGCGATTTCAGGCGCTGGACCCTAAGCGGCTACCACGAGGGCGACGAGGTCCTCAGCTTCTTCCGAGGCAAGACCGGCTGGATCAGCGGCATGATAAAGGCTGCCGACGAGCTGGGCGTCGAGCTGGTCCCCTCCTTCACCATAGGCAGCGCGGGCCCGCTCATACTCAAAGAGACCAGGGACATGGTGGTCGGGCGCTTCCTTGAAAAGCTCAAAGAAGAAAAGGACAGCATCGACGGTCTCTGCCTTTCCCTTCACGGGGCCGGAGCCGCCGAGGAGACCCCCGATCTTGAGGGCTACATTTTAAGAGAGACCAGGAAGATCGTGGGGGATAAGATGCCCATCTGTGTCACCCTGGACCTTCACGCCAACATAACCGAGGAAATGACGACTCTGGCAAACGGCCTCTTCGGCATCAAGGAATATCCCCACGTGGACTGCTTTGAAGCGGGAGAGCGGGCTCTGAGGGTCTTGAACGACCTGATGGAGGGCAGATACGAGATAGAGACCTCCTTCACAAGGCTTCCCATGCTGACCAGCTGCTGCATAGCCTGCACCTTCAATCAGCCCATGAAGGAGTTCAAGGACCACGTGGCCGAATACGCGAAGGAGAACGGTCTGGTGGACGCCACCTTCTTCCACGGTTTCCCCTATACCGACGTCGAATTCGCCGGTTCTTCCGCCGTTGTCGTCGCCAGGAAGGGCGTCAACGGCAAGGCCCACGCCGACGCCTTGGCCCGCTGGATCTGGGACAACAGGCACAAGCTGGACGTCGAGCTGCTGCTGCCGGACGAGGCTGTGGACAGGGCTCTCGCCATCCCCGGAGAAGGCTTTGTCGTCATCAACGAGGCTTCCGACAATCCCGGCGGAGGTTGCCCCGGCGACGGCACCTGGCTGCTCATGGAGTTCTTAAAGAGGGACCTTCCCGGCACCGTATTCGACTACATACTCGACCCCGTCATCGCGGCGAAAGCCCACGAGGCGGGCATAGGCGGAAAGGTCAGCGGAGAGCTGGGAGGCCACTTCGATCATATCCACGGGCCTTCGGTCCCCATAGAGGACTTCGAGGTCATCGCCCTCTCGGACGGCAAGACCGTGACCAAATCCGACATGGGCAGGGGCAACCCCCTGGATTACGGCCCCACGGCCCTCATCAGAAAGGGCAATGCAGACATAATCGTGATCTCCGTCCTCGCCAAGCAGACCCTGGACGACTGCCTCTTCGACATCCTGGGCATCGATATCAACGATTACAGGCTGGTGGGCATCAAATCGACCAACCACTTCAGGGCTTACTTCCAGCCCCGCGCCAAGGCCATAGTTCCCACCAACCCGGCCGGCATACACACCGCCAACTACTCCCTCCTCGAGTACAAGAACCTGAGGAGGCCCATCTATCCTCTCGATCCGGATACGGTGTACTAGGGAAGAAAGGGCCGATACGAAACAAAATTAGACTGAAGATCTGCGTCCGGCGAAACGCCCGCGCAGGTCTTCATTTTTTTATTTCGAGGGCATTTTTAATGGTCGATCGATAAATATATGCGTGTTTATTCATGAATAATTGGCATCAAAGCACAATTTGCAAGCCCTCAGGATACCTCCGAATTTGCAAAAATAGGCCTTTTGTGCTATAATATTACAGAAGAAAACTTAATAACGATCCTTTGTTTTTTAGTTCTTGCCCCGGGCAGCGACATCAGTCCGCCGCCGGAGATCCCCCGGAATAGTATGTGATAACACTGTTAAAGTGCGCTGATAAGGGGTATGGACTTCGGCGCCATATCGGAGGACGAGCTCAAAACGATGCCCAAAAGCCTTATGCTTAAGATATTGCTTTCCTTCAGGAGCCTTAAGGACGAGGGATGGAGGGAGCTGCAGAGAAAGGCCGAAAAGATACTCACCGAATAGGATCCCGGCAAAACAAGACCGAAGAAAAAGACGCCCAAGGGCGTCTTTTTGAATGCTCTTATCTTTGCGCAGTCTTACCCTATCGCTCCCAGGGCTGCCTCGAGGGCTTTCACTATGTCCTCCAGGGGGAGGGCCGGAGTGCCTTCTTTAAAGCGGGGCAGCTGTTCGGGTATGCAGGGAACGTGGATGAAGCCGGCCCTGATGGGAAGGCCTGCCTTTGCGATCTCGTGCAGCACTCCGTACATAACGTTGTTGCAGCAGAAGGTCCCCGCGGTGTTGGAAAGGGCGGCGGGGACTCCGGCAGCCGCTATGGCTTCGGTCATGGCCCTCACGGGAATGGTAGCGAAGTAGGCGGCGGGCCCGTCCTCCCTTATGGGAAGGTCTTTGGGCTGATAGCCTCCGTTGTCGGGTATGCGGGCGTCCATCACGTTGATGGCGACCCTTTCGGGGGTAACGGCCCCTCTTCCTCCCGCCTGGCCGACGCAGACTATGACGTCGGGCTTTTCCTTTTCGGCGGCCTTCATGACCTCTTCGATGCACTTTTCGAAGAGGCAGGGTATCTCAAGCTTCACCAGATCGATACCTTCAGGAGATCTTACCAGTTTTACCGATTCGAGGGCCGGGTTTAACGGTTCTCCCCCGAACGGTTCGAACCCTGCGAGCAGCAGCTTCATCGTTTTTCTTCTCCTTTTCCTTTTCGCTGAATTCGGTACGTATATTGTGAAGGAGGATGACGCATATACCGAGCACGATAATGCCCAATCCTTCCAGGGAGGCATAGGACAGGTCCTTGAGCCCCAGGCTGGAGGCTCCGTTTTCGGCGGCTTTGGCGGCGTCCCCCAGGACGTTGGCGATGAAATATACCACGCCCAGGATTATGACGCTTATGCCTACGCCTTTCATTCCCGTTTTTTTAGCCGTCGTTTCTTTTTTGCCTGAATCTTTTTTGCCGGTTTCTTTCATGGAGAGCCTCCTCGTATATCAAGCATGATACCACAATAAGGACCTTTTCGCCACAGCGGGGGAGTTTTTTGCCCCGTAAAGGAGCGTCCTGCCTGTCTTTGACATATAAAGCTTGTAAGAGAGCCGGAAAAAAAGTATAATTATTTGCTATGCTTTTGAAGAAGGGAGCCTTATGATCGCCGGCACCGCAGTCAACAGAATATTGGCGGCCCTGCTGTCCTGGATCCTGGTGCTGTCGCCTTTCCCCATAGGCGATTACTCCGAGGCGAGGGACTTCGCAGCGGGCAATATCGCCTGCCGGGTCTACGAGAGCGAAAGGGACGGGGGCGTATTCGGCTTTTACCAGAGGGTCTACGATTTTTCGGACGCCATGGTCATAATGCTGAGGGCCGAAGGCGCTTCCGAAAAGGAGTCCGAAGCCTTTGCCGGGGTCTGTTTCTACGAACTCAGCCTCGCCGACGCATCCAAGGCCCATTTAAGGTACAAGGACGAAGACGGAAGCTGGACCGCCCATCCCATAGAAGAGGGGCTGATACGCTGCGAGAACCTCAGCGTCGAGACCGAAGGCCGCAGGCTCTTCGTGAACCTTCCCCAAAGCTACGAAGATCTTGGGAGCGGGGCTGTCCGCTGCCTTAAAGAGCTTGAAGGGGCGGTTAAGATCAGCCTCAACGAGGCGGGAGGCGCGGATATCAGGGTCCTGGGCGCATGTTCGTCCCGGGGCTTTTCCGACGCCCTGGTCATGATAATGGACGGGGCATCCCCCGACTGGGCTGCTGACAACAGCGTCACAGTCTGGGACAGGTACATAAGCGACGGGACCGCCCGCTGGCTCTTTGACGGCTACTACCGCAATGTCCCCGAGGCCTACGAACCCAGCTGCGAGGGCGGCTACTACCTCTGCGCCGCGAGCTACATAGTCAGGCTCATGGCGGAGCTCTGCGGCTCCTGCCCCATGGCCCCTTACCTCTGCCTCGCCTGCTGGGATACCGTCATGAAGAACCAGAGCGAAGAGGGCTGCTGGCTTACCGGGCCCAGGAGCCTCTGGCTCAGCGAGAGCTTCGGCATAGACCCCGGCTTTTACGACACCAGGTTCAACGCCGATCTGATGCAGACCGGGCTTCTGATAAACGAAAAACTGGGAGGGCTGTCCTCGATCGAAAATGTAAGGCGCTTCGCCGAATTTTACAAGGCCAACGCGGAAAGCAATCACACGGAGACCGAAAACGGAGGCTGGCTCGTGGCCGACTATTCCGGCCCCGGCCAAAGCGCCCCGGTCCACACCTCCTTAAACCACCAGGCGGCCGAGTGCCTCGCCCTCTACGGCCTGGGAGAACTGCTCGGCGACGAAGAGTGCTCGCTCCTCGCAGATAAGCTGCTTCAGGCAATATACGACACGTCGGAGGGCTGGGTCAGGGCCGACCACGACCTCTGGTACTCCCTTTCGGCCGGGGGAGAGTATTCGGGCAGCGACTACGTGAGCCTCACCTACGGAGACCTTACGGCCTTAAGGGACAAGCTCATCTCGATGGGAAGGACCCCATCCGAAAAACTGCTCAGCCTCATAAGCGAAAAGGCCCTCTGGCTTGACAGCAAAGGCATAGACCATGACTGAAGAGATCAAAGCGAAAGACCCCATAATCAAAATAGAGAACATATCCTTCAGCTACGAGGAGTCTGAGGACGAGAGCGAAAAGCCCGAAAAGGCCATAGACGGCCTGAGCCTTGAGATAGAGCGGGGCAGCTTCGTCGCGGTCACAGGTTCCAACGGTTCGGGCAAGTCGACCCTTGCCAAGCATTTCAACGCCCTGCTGGTTCCCCAGGAGGGCAGGGTGCTGGTGGACGGCCTTGACAGCGCCGTCGAGGACAACATCTGGGAGATCAGGCGCCGGGTCGGCATGGTCTTTCAGAACCCTGACAACCAGCTGGTGTCCTCTGTGGCGGAAGACGACGTGGCCTTCGGGGCCGAGAACCTGGGCGTGCCCTCGGCCGAGATCAGGGAGAGGGTCGACAGGGCCCTCAAGGCTGTGGATATGTACGAATTCAGAAAGAAGGGCGCCCACCTGCTCTCGGGAGGCCAGAAGCAGCGCATAGCGATAGCGGGCATACTGGCCATGGGGCCCGAGTGCATAGTTTTGGACGAACCCACCGCCATGCTGGACCCCAAGGGCAGGGCGGACCTGATGGATATACTGAAAAGGCTCAACGCCCAGGGCAAGACCATAGTGCTCATCACCCACTTCATGGAGGAGGCCGCCAGGGCCGACAGGATGATAGTGATGGACAGGGGGAGGCTCGCCATGGACGGGGCCCCCAGAGAGGTCTTTAAGGACAGCGAAAGGCTGAGGGAGCTCAAGCTTGAGCTTCCCTTCACCATAGAGCTGGCGTCGGTATTAAGAAGAGCGGGGCTTGATATTCCCGAGGGCATACTGTTTGAAGAGGAGCTGGCGGAGGCCGTATGCGCATTGAAGTAAAGGAACTGGATCACGTATACAATCCCGGGCTTTCCTATGAGACCAGGGCTTTGGACAAGGTGAGCTTTACCCTGGACAGGGGAGAGCTGGTATGCCTCATAGGCCACACCGGTTCGGGCAAGACCACCCTGGTTCAGCATATCTGCGGCCTGATGAAGCCCACGGCGGGGCAGGTCCTTGCCGACGGGGTGGACGTCAACGAGAAAAGCCCGGAATCCAGGGCTGTCAGGAAGAAGATAGGCCTGGTCTTTCAATACCCCGAGTACCAGCTCTTTGAGGAGACGGTCTTTAAGGACGTGTGCTTCGGACCTAAAAACATGGGGTTTTCGGATGAGGACTGCGAGAAGAAGGCCCTTGAGGCCTTAAAGCTCACCGGCCTTGATCCCGGCGAGGTGGGGGGCAAGTCGCCCTTCGCCCTTTCGGGAGGCCAGAAGAGAAGGGTCGCCATAGCG
>JAFRWQ010000191.1 GCA_017437925.1 Bacillota bacterium | reverse complement strand
CGTGATAGAGGGCCTTGCGGAAGTTCAGGTTGTCAAGGATGGGGTTGTCGGGGTTCTTCATGTTCACGGTGATGTGATACATGGAGGTGGCGTTGGACTCGATCAGACGGGGATCTTCCTGATACTGGAGGTACTCTTCAGCGCCCAGGGAGACGTAGTCGATCTCGCCATTGAGGAACATCTGGAGGGTGGTGGCGTTGTCGGTGACCACGCGCTCGGTGACCTCATGGGCCCAGATCTTGTCGGCGAATACCCAGTTGGGGTTCTTCTCGTAGGTGACGGAAGCGCCGGGGATCCACTCCTTGAGGATGTAGGAGCCGGCGGACATGTAGGTGTCCTTGCTGGTTCCGTACATGGTGGCGGTGCGGTCGGCATTCATGGCTGCCTCATAGGTGGGCTCGTGGACCATGGCCATGGCGCAGTTGAAGCAGAGGTGGGTCACGATCTCGTCGGCGGTAACGGGGCCCTTGGTGGTGATCTCGACGGTGTAGTCGTCGATCTTCTTCAGACCGACGTCTTCCCACTCGCACTCGCCCTTGGTGTACTCAGAGCCGTTGAGGATGGTGATGGTATTGCTGTTGAAGTAGGAAGCTCTGGTGTTGAGGAGCTTCGGGTCGATAAGCATCTTGTAGCTGTACATTACGGTATCAGCATTCAGGGGATCTCCGTTCTCCCAGGTCAGACCCTGACGGAGGGGGATCTGCCATACTTCGCGGCTGTCATCCATCTGCTGGGGGAAGTCGGCGGCGAACTCGGGCATGCGCTTGAACTTGTAGTCATCGCCGATGTAGGAACGGTAGAGATAGATCGCTACCATATCGGCGGCGTCTCCGTCGCGGGACATGGAGTACATATGACCGTTCAGAGTAGAGATATCGGCGTTGACCGCGAAGCGGAGAGTTCCCTCGCCTTCGGGCTTGGGTACCTCAGGCTCGGCGGGAGCTGGGGGAGTCGTCTCGGCGGGCTTGGTCTCAGCGGGAGTCGCCGGGGTCGACGCAGCCGGAGTGGTCTCGGCGGGCTTGGTCTCAGCGGGAGGTGCGCTCGGAGCGATGTCGACTTCCTTCTTGCCGCAGCCGGCGAAGAGGGAAAGGGCCATCATTACAACGAGCAGGATGGCTAATACTTTCTTCATTTTGTCATCTCCTTACTAAAAAACTCTGTTTTTCTATACCTGACCGCCCGAAGGGCGGATTTGGCTCCTGTTTATTGCGCCTAAACGGCTGAAGTGCTTGAAAAATTGCGGGAAAAACAGTTTTTTGATGCCACGAAACGAATAAAATCGCTTTCGGACAGGCCTGGTTAATTTGCATTAACAAAACCATATTAGATTAAAACGGACCGAAAATCAAGTGGAATTGACTAATTTATACCAATCTGCGCAATATATCGCATCGAACGAAATTGAAACCTGTCCGAAAAAGGATATAATGACTGGTATGAAGGCTTTGGACAGGGAGAAAATCAAGCGTTCTCTTATCTGGGGGCTCGCCGTTGGAGCCCTCGGCGCTTTTGCCGTGCGCAGGGACGAGAACGCTCTGCATTTCTTAAGCAACGCCTTTTTCTTCGGGGGGATATTCCAGCTGGTCTACGCTCTCTTTGAGCTGACCCTCCACCTGGGCTTTTACAACGGGGTCATCTACAGTTTCAAAAAGATAGTCGAGTCGTTCACGGTGAAGAACTACGACCCCAAGACCTCTGAGATAAAGAGCCGCCCCGAATACGAGAGCACGCAAAAAAGAGGGGCGGTAATGAAGGAGCACCTCCTCGTTTCCGCCGCCTTTATACTTCTTTCTTTAGTTCTTGCCCTATGCGTATAGCACCGGGGCTTTTTTATTCATCTTCCGAGATCTCTCCCGCAAAATTGGTCTCGAAAAGGGCTCTGACCTCTTCGGGAGTTTTCGCGCGGCCCAGGGCCCACATGAGCTTGGTGACCGCGGCTTCGGTGGTCATGTCCTTTCCCGAGATGACCCCGCAGGAGAGGAGCTTGGTCCCCACCTCGTAGAACCTGAGGTCGCTGGCGTCGTAGAGGCACTGGCTCACGACCACCACCGAGACTCCCGCCCGGGTGAGCCTTTCGAGGGCGTCCAGCAGGTTCCTTCTGATGAAGTGCATGCCGCCCAGACCGAAGGCTTCGATGACTATGCCCTTGTAATTCATGTTTCTTAAGGTGTCGAAGATCTCGGGCTTGGTGCTGGGTATCAGTTTAAGGAGGAACACGTCGGTAGAGAGCTCGTCGCAGAGCCGGAACGGTCCTTCGGGTTCAGAGTCCCTCACGTATTTTCTGAGCCCGTCGCCGTAGACCTCGCCGAGAAGCCCCGCGTTGACGCTTTCAAAGGCTTCAAAGCCCATGGTCCTCACCTTTACGGCCCTGCAGCCCCTGATGATCTTGCGGTTGAAGGCTATGCTGACGCCCCTGATGCCGCTCTCCGCCGCCGCGAAGGCGGTGTAGAGGTTGTTCCTGGCGTCGGTGAGCATGTTGTCTATGGGCACCTGGCTTCCGGTGATCACCACCGGCTTATCGAGGTTCTGCAGCATGTAGCAGAGCATGGAGGCCGTGTAGGCCATGGTGTCGGTGCCGTGGGTGATGACTATGCCGTCGTAAAGGCCGATCTTTTCGGCCACGGCTCTCGCTATTATCTGCCACTCCTCGGCCTGGATGTTGGAACTGTCCAGGCTCAGCAGGTCTTCGACGTCGATGTCGTAGTGGGCTGGAAGGTCCTCCATGTAGCTGAGCAGCTGTCCCGAGCCCATCTGGGGGGAGAGCCCGTCTTCGGAAGGCTTGGAGGCGATGGTTCCTCCGGTGGTTATGAGCAGTATCTTTTTCTTAGGCATGGTGATCCTCCCGTTTGCAAGGCTTTCCGGGTCCGCGGACGCGGTCCTTCCCCGAAATTATACCACGAAGGCCGCGCTCTGTGATATACTTTTAAAAACCTCATGCGGCAGCCCCGCGGAACAGGATGTGAAGATGTATCTGGAAAAAGAAGACTATCAGGAGCCCCGCTGCCCCTTTGAAATGCCCAAAGACGGGGAAGCTCCCGTAAGCGCCGTACCCGTGAAGAGGGTGATCGAAAAGGTGGACTCGGAGCTTTCGAAGAACGATTACGCCGAGGCGGAGAGGCTCCTCAAATACTGGCTGGCCGAGGCCGAAGCCGGAAGGGACGAAAGAGGCGCCTTCTCGATGAACAACGAGCTCATGGGCCTTTACAGAAAGCTGGGAAGAAGGGAAGATGCCTTGGAAAGGGCGGGCGAAGCTCTGCGGCTCCTCGCTTCTTTGGGCTATGAGGACAGCGTGAGCGGGGCGACCTGCTATATCAACAGCGCCACGGTCTATAAAGCCTTCGGCATGGCGGGGGACGCCCTGCCTCTCTTCGAAAAGGCCAGGGCGATATATGAAAGGGAGCTCAAAAACGACGACGCCAGGCTGGGCGGGCTTTACAACAACACTGCCCTGGCCCTGGTCGATCTTGAGCGCTTTGAAGAGGCCGAAGCCCTGTATTTCAAGGCGATAGCGGTGATGGAAAGGATCGGGGGCAGCGGTCCCGAGCAGGCCATAAGCTGGCTCAACCTGGCCAGCGCGGCGGAGGCGAGGCTGGGGATATACGAGGGCGAGGAGCAGATCGCCGACTGCGTCGCAAGGGCCTGGGAGCTTCTGGACAGAGAGCAGGCAAGGGACGGCAACTACGCCTTCGTCTGCGAAAAGTGCGCCCCCGTCTTCGGCTACTACGGATATTTCATGTACGAGGACGAGCTGAACGAAAGGGCGAGGAGCATATATGAAAGGTCTTGAGCTTTCGTATAACTATTATAAAGAATTCGGGGAGCCCATGCTTAAGGAGCAGTTCCCGCAGCTTATGCCCCTCATCGCCTGCGGCCTTTGCGGCAGCGGATCCGAGTGCCTGGGCTTTGACGACGAGGTCTCAAGGGACCACGACATGGAGCCCGGTTTTTGCATCTTCCTGCCAGGAGAGGATACGGTGGACAGGCGCAGCGCCTTCCTTCTTCAGAGGGCATACGACAAGCTTCCCAAAGAGTACGAGGGCCTGAAAAAGAGCCTGATCAGCCCCGCGGGAGGGTCCAGGAGGGGAGTCATAAGGATCGAAGACTTTGTCAGGGCCAGGACCGGGAGCCTCGACGGGGAGCTGAGCCCGGAGCAGTGGTACAGGCTGCCCGAGCAGTACCTTCTCGAAGTGACGAACGGCCGCATCTTTTATGACGGGCCGGGCATCATCGGCGGAGCGAGAGAAAAGCTCTCGGCCCTGCCTGACGACATAAGGCTCAGGAAGCTGGCGGACTGTCTCTCCGAGATGGCCCAGAGCGGTCAGTACAACTATCCCCGCTGCCTTGCCCACGGCGAAAAGGAGGCGGCGCGGCTGGCCCTCAATTCCTTCGTCGACAGCGGCCTTCACGCGGGCTTTCTTCTCATGGGCCGCTACATGCCCTTCTACAAGTGGCGCTTTAAAGCTCTCAGGGAAGAGGGCATGGCAGATTACGCGGGCATACTTTCCGCCATACTGGAAGCCGGCCCGGGTGAGGGCGGGGATACGGACGAGACTCTTCTTCTGATCGAACAGGCCGCTTCCTTCGTCATAGGCGCCCTGCAGCTTCAGGGCCTTTCGGACGCATTCTGCGGAGAGCTCGAAAAGCACGGCCGTTCAGTCGAAGACCATATATCCGACCCGTTTATAAGAAACATGAAATAACGCGTAAAAGCATGAAAAAAGGACGCCCCGGAGCTGAAAGCTTTCGGGCGTCCTTTTGCGCTGCTTATTTCGCCGGCCGTGCCGCTTCGGGGCCGGAGCCCGGATGCTCCGGGACTGCCGCCGTATAGTGCCCGGCGGTCTCTACTGCCCGGGGAACAGCAGGCTGTAGAAGTTGTTTTCGACTATCTTGTTGGTGCAGTCCAGCCTGTAGCCCGCCAGGGCCTTGGTCCTCTCCACGTACTCGGCGGTCTCCTCCTCGCTCATCTCGACGCCTTCGGCGGGGGTGAACTCCTGGGTGAAGCGGTTGTAGAGGCCTTTGTCGGTCCTCCAGCATCTGGATGAGAACACCACCATGCCCTCGGATTCGGAGAGCAGGTCGGTGCCCGCCAGGAGCCTGGAGTCGTATTCGAGGCCCAGAAGGTTGGATACCGTGGGCAGTATGTCCACCTGGCAGCAGACCTTGTCCACGTATACGGGCTCGGTCATGCTGGCGCTCCAGATTATGAGGCCGTTGCGGTAGACGTCAAGGTCCAGGGCCTGCTCGTTGATGGCCTGGGCGGCGGCAGAGGTGCCGAGCTCCCTTCCCATGAGCTCTTCTATGGTCTCCACGTCGGTGTAGGGTATGTGGTCGGGAGCCGCGACGATCAGGGTGTTTTCAAGCTTTCCGGCTTCTTCGAGCTTTTTCAGAAGTATCTCGACGGCTCTGTCGAACTCCATGACCGAGGCTATGTAGGCCTTGGTGGTCTCGCTGTACTCGCAGTCGGCAAGCTCTTCCCTGTACTTGCTTGATACCCAGTTCCATGAGTAGGGGGTGTGGCCCGACACGGTGAGGTAGTAGATGTTGAAGGGTTCGTCGCCGAAGATGTAGTCGTCTATGGAATCCTCTATCATGAAGGTGTCCTGCTGGGGCCACTTGAGGTCGCCGGATGAGTTCTTTTCGTAGTTGAGGCCCCTGCTGCAGAAGTTCCACTGATACCCCATGTTGGGGTGGGATTTGGATCTCTCGTAGAGGTCCCAGTTGTTGTGGTAGCCCTTGCTGACGTAGCCCAGCCTGTTGAGCTGGTGAGCCAGGGTGAAGGGCAGGTCGGTCTTGAGCACTCCGGTCCTCACCATGGTTATGGGCTTGCCGTTCTTGGGGTAGAGGCCCAGCATGTTCTGGCATTCCCCGTTGGAGGTGCTGGTGAAGTGGAGGGCGCTGTAGAAATTGTTGAAAACGAAGCCCTCGTTGAGCATCTTGTAGATGGTCGGGGTGTACTTTTCGCTGACGGCGCAGGTGTCCAGGGCTTCGACGGTGAAGAATACCACGTTGTAGCCCTCGAACATGCCGGTGTATTCGTTCTTGTTGGTGGGTTCGACGGCGCTGAAGTAGTCGCAGAGCCACTTGACGTCCTTGCTCTTGGTGGTCTCGCGAAGACCGTCCAGGTCTATGTCCATCACGTTGGGCGACCTGTCCACCGGATCAGGCTCCGGTTCGGGCTCCGGTTCCTGGATCTGAGGCTCTTCCGTCTTCGGCGTATCCTCTTTGGGAGTCTCGAACTTGGGGTTTTCCTCCGTTTCGTCCTTCTTTTCGGGCTCTTCCTCTCTGTCGTCCGAAGCCAGCAGGCTCACGTCTATCTCCTGGGCGTAGTCGGCGGGGACGAAGGCGTGCTTGATATCGAGCCTTATCATGGTGTAAAGGCCCAGCTGCTGCACCTGCTCGTTGTAGTTGATGTCCATCCTGTAGAGGTCGCCGGGGACCATGTCGCCCTTCCAGGGCAGCTTAAGGCTGGCGAGGCCGCCGAGATGGAATATCAAGCAGGCGGCGATCATGAAGAGGAAGGCCGCGGCAGCTGCGGGGTTCTTTTTCTTCGCTTTTCTCCCTGCGGAGGCTCTTGCCGCGCGCTTTTTCTCCCCGGCCGGGACGTCTTCCGCGGCTTCACCGGAGCTCTCTTCTTCTTCGCCGGGCAGGTTTACATATACATTCTTACCGTAAATAAATATGAAGATCAGCGGAAGAGAGATGAAAATGATGTGGGGTATGTGCAGGGCGATCGCCTTGAGTATTACGCCTATGAACTGGTAGAGCTTGTTGTCGGCGGCGGTGCCCAGAATGGACGCCGGATAGTAGGTCT
>JAFRWQ010000190.1 GCA_017437925.1 Bacillota bacterium | reverse complement strand
TCTGCGGCGGCTGCGGCACCTGTGAGAACTGCGCGACCATCTGCGAGCTCTGCGGTGAGCACTGCACCGAATGCTCGGTACTGTGCGGAAACTGCGGAGCCTGCGAGGACTGCGCGACGATCTGCCCGTCCTGCGGTGAAGCCTGCAGCGAGTGCAGCACCGTCTGCGGCGAGTGCGGCACCTGCGAGAACTGCGCGACCATATGCGATAGCTGCGGAGACCACTGCAGCGAATGCGCTGAGATCTGCGGAAACTGCGGTTACTGCGAATACTGCGCCGAGATCTGCCCGAACTGCGGCGAAGCCTGCAGCGAGTGCAGCCAGGTCTGCGGCGACTGCGGCTACTGCGAGAACTGCGCGACCATCTGCGATAGCTGCGGAGACCACTGCAGCGAGTGCGCCGAGCTTTGCGGTGGCTGCGGCACCTGCGAGTACTGCGCCGATATCTGCGGTGAGTGCGGCGAAGCCTGCAGCTCCTGCAGCACCATATGCGAAGACTGCGAACTGTGCGAAGACTGCTGCGCCGAGGTCAGCAAGGCCGCCGGCTGCGATCACGGCGTCTGCGTGATGAGCAGCGAATGGGACAGCCACTGGGAGGCCGAGCATGAAGGCGAAGAACACAACCACGTGCTCGACGAAGAGTGGAACACCGATGAGAACGAGCACTGGAGATCCTGCAAAGTCGCCTCCTGCGATTATGAAGAGAGAGCGTACCATAAGGATTGCCTGACCGCATATGAAGAAAAGCCGGCGACCTGCACCGAGGACGGCACTGCCGCCTACTACGTATGCGAGTGCGGCATGATGTTCGAGGACGAGGAGGCCGCAAACGAGATCTCCGAGCCGCAGGTCCTGCCCGCGCCCGGCCACGCTTACGGCGAGACCTGGAAAAAGAACTACTCCGGACACTGGAAGGTCTGCGAGACTTGCGGCGAGAAGACTGAAAAAGAAGCCCATGTCTTCTCCGATAACACCTGCACGGTCTGCGGCTACAAGAAGAGCGTTTCCGACGATTCTTCCGACGACAGCGGAACCACGACTCCTTCCGACAACACCGGCGACAGCTCCGGCAGCGGCAACACCGGCGACAGCACCGGAAGTGAAAATGCCGGAAGCAATACCGAAGCCGGCGCCGAGGCCGGCGGGGAGAGCCCCGTCACCACGACCGTCGTCGATGAGGCGACCGGCGCAGTGACCGAGACCACCGAGTATCCCGACGGCACCACGGTCGAGACCGTGACCGACTCCGAAGGCAATACCACCGCGACCGTAGACCTGCCCGAAGGCAAGGACGAGGCGGAGGTTGAGATCCCTGTAGACCTCGGCGACAAGGAAGGCACCGTGACCGTAGAGGTCACCGACAAGGACGGCAACACCGAGACTGTCGAGGCCTCCTACGCGGACGGCAAGATCACCGTTCCCGTGACCGACGGAGCCACCGTCAAGGTCGGCGATGACTTCAAAGAAAACGAAGAGAAGTCCATAACCCCCTTCTCAGACGTGCCCGCCGGCGCCTGGTATGCCGACGCCGCGGCTTACATGGCCGAAAACGGCATTATGGACGGAGTCGGAAACAACAGGTTCGATCCCAGCGGATCGGCCTCGAGGGCGATGATCCTGACCGTACTCTACCGCCTGGAAGGCGAGCCCGCCGTCAGCGGCAATATGCCCTTTGACGACGTCGCGGCCGGCCAGTGGTATTCCGACGCCATCATCTGGGCCTACGGCAAGGGTATCGTTGAAGGCTACGGAAACGGCAAGTTCGGTCCCTCCAATGAGACCACCCGCGAGCAGCTGGCGACTATCCTGTATCGCTATGCTCAGTACAAGGGCAAGGCTGTAAGCCCCGACGCCAACACCCTCGACTTCGACGACGCGCTTGAAGTAAGCGATTGGGCCGTTGAAGCCGTCCGCTGGGCCGTACAGATGAACCTGATCCAGGGCAGCAATAACAAGCTGCTTCCCGGACAGGGAGCGACCCGCGCCCAGGTTGCGGCGATGCTTATGCGTTTCATCGAAAACATCAAATAAAGGAATAAGCCCCAAAAACGATGCGGCGGCGGAGAGAGATCTCCGCCGCTGTTTTCATAGGCGGAGCCCGCCCGTTTCATCCAAAGGCCCGACCCGCCGGCGGGTTCACATTTGCCTTAAATTATAATATACTGTAGGCAAACAGTATTTACGGAGGATAAACTATGGACTTCAGACCCGTTAAAAAGCTGGGCTTCGGCCTCATGAGGCTCCCCAGGAACGATAAGACCAACGCAGCCGACATAGACGTCGGGCAGGTAAAGAGGATGGTCGACCTCTTCATGGAGAGGGGCTTCACCTACTTCGACACAGCCTGGATGTACTGCGGCTTCAACAGCGAGAACGTGGCGGGAGAAGCCCTGGTCCGCCGCTATCCCAGGGAGAGCTTCACCCTGGCCGACAAGCTCCACGCCGGCTTCATCAAGACAAAAGAGGACAGAGACGCCGTTTTCAACGAGCAGCTGAGGAAGACCGGGGCCGGGTACTTCGATTACTACCTGATCCACGGCATAGACAGAGTCAGGCTTGAGGTCTACGACAAGCTCGACTGCTTCGGCTGGCTGAAGGAAAAGAAGGAGCAGGGCCTGGTAAAGCACATAGGCTTCTCCTTCCATGACACCCCCGAGCTTTTGGACAGACTGCTGTGCGAGCATCCCGAGGTCGAGTTCGTCCAGCTGCAGCTCAACTATCTCGACTGGAAGAGCCCCTGGGTGCAGTCGGGGGCCTGCTACGAGACCTGCGTAAAGCACAATAAGCCGGTCGTGGTCATGGAGCCGGTCAAGGGCGGGACCCTCGCCTCGCTTCCCGAGGACGCCGAAGCCCTGTTCAAGGCGGCGGAGCCGGATATGTCCGTCCCCAGCTGGGCGATACGCTTCGCTGCGAGCCTCGAGAACGTCATGGTAGTGCTCTCGGGCATGAGCAGCCTGGAGCAGCTCTCCGACAACACCGGTTACATGGAAAACTTCAGACCCTTAAGCGATGAGGAAAAGGCGCTGTGCGCCAAAGCCGCGGAACTGATCAACGCCCAGATCGCCATCCCCTGCACCGGCTGCTCCTACTGCACAGAAGGCTGCCCGATGAACATAGCCATTCCCCAGTACTTCTCCATCTACAACGAAGACATGAGGGAGAAGCTGGACCAGAAGGGCTGGACCGTCAATTTCACCAATTACAATCTCATAGCCCTGAGCAAGGGCAAGGCGAGCGAGTGCATAGGCTGCGGACAGTGCGAGGGAGTATGCCCCCAGCATCTGCCCATCACCGACTACCTGAAGGACGTTGTGATGCACTACGAAGAGAGGTAATTTCAGCGGAATACGGGCCCGGAGCGAAAGCTTCCGGGTCTCGCTTGCATATTATTGCTGAAAATGGTAAACTTATGGTGATCAGGTATGCCACGAAGGCACGCAAACCCTCCAGAAGGGGGGTCTGTGTGTTTTATTTTTTGCTGTAAAAAGGAGGCTGTATGAAGACCCTTTATCTTGATTGCGGCATGGGAGCCGCCGGCGATATGCTGACCGCCGCTCTTCTGGAACTTTTGCCCGACCGCGGGGCTTTCGTCGCGGAGCTCAACGCCCTCGGGCTTCCCGGGGTGGTGTTTGAAGCCGAGGAATCGGTGAAGTGCGGCATCACCGGCACCCACATGAAGGTGACCGTTGAAGGTGAGGAGGAAGAAAGCCTCGACCATCACCATCATCACCATCACCACGATCATGACCACGAGCATGAGCATGAACATGGGCATCACCACCATGACCATGACCACGAACACGATCATGAGCATCATCACGATCACGAATGCTGCGAGGAAGCTCACGAACACCATGAGCATCCCGAGCATCCCCATGATCATGAACATGAACACCACCATGACCATGATCACGAACACACCCATGATCACGGTCACGGTCACCATCACCACAGCGGCCTGCACGATATAGAGCACATAGTCCGCGGCCACATGAACCTTCCCGAGAGGGTCGCAGACCACGTCATGGCAGTCTACGGCCTCATCGCAGAAGCCGAGAGCCACGCCCACGGGGTCCCGGCAGAGCAGATCCACTTCCACGAGGTCGGCACCCTCGATGCCGTCGCCGACATCTGCGCAGTGTGCCTGCTCATGGACAGGCTGGCCCCCGACAGGGTCATAGCCTCCCCCATACACGTGGGAAGCGGCCAGGTGCGCTGCGCTCACGGGATCCTTCCCGTGCCCGCTCCCGCAACCGCTTACATCTTAAGGGACGTTCCCATCTACGGAGGCGCCGTAAGAGGCGAGCTCTGCACTCCCACCGGAGCCGCCCTGCTGAAGCACTTCGTGACCGACTTCGGCCTCATGCCCGTCATGAAGGTCAGCGCCGTCGGCTACGGCATGGGCAAAAAGGACTTCGAGGCAGCCAACTGCGTGAGGGCCATGCTGGGCGAGAGCGAAGGCTCCTTTGACGAGGTCTTTGAGCTTTCCTGCAACGTGGACGACATGACCGGCGAGGCGGTGGGCTTCGCCATGGAAAGGCTCTTCGAAGCGGGAGCCCTCGACGTCTACACCGTGCCCATCGGCATGAAGAAGGGAAGGCCCGGCCTTCTGATCAGGGCAATGTGCCGGGAAGCCGACAAGGCTGCCGTGGTCGGAGCTCTCTTTAAGCACACCTCGACCCTGGGCGTGAGGGAGAACCGCTTTGCCCGCCACGTGCTGGACCGCGAGATAAAGACCCTCGATACCCCGGAGGGTCCCGTGAGGATCAAAGAATCCAAAGGCTACGGGGTGACCCGCGCAAAGCTCGAGCACGACGATCTGGCCCGCATCGCCAAAGAAAAAGGCGTAAGCCTCGCCGAGGCCGAAAAGCTGGCAAAGAAGGTTTAAAGAAAGCCCGCCGGAAGCTGCTTCGCGGTGAAGAGCCTCCCCGGCGGAGCCCTCTGCGAGATCGAAGCGATTGCGGTGAAATAAAGGCTTTCAGGGCGGCAGCCCTGCGTAAAGCATCAAGACCGCGCACCCAAATATAAAGCAATAAAAGGCCCTCCGCCATATGGCGGAGGGCTTTTTCCTTGGGTTTACACTATTTGTTTACTTGCCGGACACTAGTATATCGGCGTCGGCTTTCTATCCCTGGGCATCAGGCACTCTTCCTTGTAGTTGCGTCCGCCCAGCTTCTTTTTGAAGTCTTCCTTGGCGGCGTCGATGAGCCCGGGCTTTTCGAGCATGTCTATGCAGGTGTTGGCCATGAGCTTGGCGGCGATGTGCATGCCCTTCTTGGCTACGCAGCCGGTGCCCTGGGCTGCGGTCTGCCAGCTGTGTCCCGGGGTGCCGTTGGCGACGGTGGGGCATCTCAGGTAGACCAGGGGGGTCACCCAGCTTACGTCTCCCACGTCGGTGCTGGCGGGGACGTTCTCGACTATCCTCTGGTCTATCGCTTCGGGGGCGTCGGGCTTGGTGCCGGCGGCCTGGAACTTCTTCGCGTAGGCCAGCTCTTCGGGAGTGTAGTCGACGGGTATGACGGCCTTGATGTTCTCTCTTAAAACATCGGACATGACCTCGTTGGGGACTATGGACGAGAAGGCGCTGACGATCTCGGGCCCGTCGAAGCGGGTCTCGGTCATGGTGGCGGCTCCCTGGGCGACCAGGCAGACCCTCCTGAACACGTCCTTGAGCCTGGTATTGTCCAGGGCTCTCACCACGTAGGAGGCCTCGGCGTAGGACTGGACCACGTTGGCGGCCCTGCCTCCCGGGTTGGTGATGGCGTAGTGGATGTTGGTCCCTTCCTCAACGTGCTCCCTTAAGAACTGGACGCCCACGTTCATCAGCTCAAGGGCGTCGAGGGCGGAGCGTCCGTGATAGGGGTCGCCGGCGGCGTGGGCCGCGATCCCGTGGAACTTGAAGTTGGCGATGTAAATGGACTTTCCGCTCTGGCTGATGCCGAAGTAGGTGCTGGGATGCCAGCTGATGGTGAAGTCCACGTCGTCGAAGGCTCCCCTCATGATCATGAAGTACTTGCCTACGCCTCCCTCTTCGGCGGGGCAGCAGAAGTACTTGACGGTGCCTTCCATGTTGTGCTCTTCCATGTAGGTCTTGAGCAGCCAGGCGGCCTCCATGGCTCCGCAGCCCAAAAGGTTGTGGCCGCAGCCGTGGCCGTTGCCTCCCTCGACGACGGGTTCATGGGGGACGGTGTCAGCCTTGGCGGAAAGCCCCGGCAGGGCGTCGATCTCGCCCAGTATGCCTATGACGGGCTTGCCGTGACCGGCCTCCGCGATGAAGGCGGTGTCCATGTCCTGAAGGGGCCAGGTGATCTTAAAGCCCAGGTCCTCCATGACCTTTCTCGACGCTTCGCAGGACTTGTGCTCGGTGAAGTTGAGCTCGGGGGTGCTCCAGATGCTGTCGGAGCAGGCCTCGAATACCGCCTTGCCCTGTTCCGAGAGCTTCTCGATCTCTTGTCTCATCATGTGCGTTGTTCTCCTTTCGTTTTTTATAAGTATACAGGAGCGGGCGAAGCTTTAAAAGGGCGGTTTTGAAAATAAGGGGAGGGGCGGCGCGGGACCCGGGCGGGACAGCTGTCTTCCCCGGGGATATCTTGAAAACAGCGGGCATAACCGATAAAATATAACATAGGGAAGCATGCGGCTTTCCCTGACCGACAAAGCCTGACACAGGGGGAAAAAGAAATGACCGGAATAATGGACTATATCGACTTCAGAGGAGATCTGAGCTTCAAGATCTCGCCCTTCAACGAGGTCGACAATTACATAATATCTAAGATAGGCGTGCTGGACTTCAAGGGCATAGTCTCCGAAGACGAGACGCCCATCACCATAGGCGACGCCATGAAGGCCTACTTTGAGAGGTACGAGAACGGAGAATACCTGGGCCTTCTCACCTCGGTAAAGGTGCTTGAGGGAGTCAGGAGGCTGCCCCATACCGAAAGATTTAAGGACATAACCCTCTCGGGCTTTTGCGCGATCGCCAGCGAAGACGACGTGGAGCAGTTCTCGGCCCTGACCGTAGGCTTTCCCGACGGCACCCACTACGTCAGCTTCAGGGGTACCGACGACACCTTGAACGCCTGGGAAGAGAACTTCCTCATGGCCGTGGAGAGGGAGATCCCGGCCCAGGGTGACGCCCTGCGCTACCTCAAGTGGGCGGCCAAGGCCTACAGGGGCAAGCTCATAGTGGGCGGCCACTCAAAGGGCGGAAACCTGGCGGTATACTCCTCGTCCTTCGCTCCCAAGAGCGTTCAGAGGCGCATACTCGCCGTCTATTCCAACGACGGACCCGGCTTCTACCCGGAGTTTCTTGAAAACGAGGGCTACCTTCGCATAAAGGACAGGCTCCACGTGATACTGCCCAACCACTCCCTGGTGGGTACCCTGCTGACCCAGGACGAAGGCCTTGAGATAGTCGACTGCGACCGCACCGGAGTAGCCTCCCACGACGGCTTCAACTGGCACGTCAGGGGCACCTCGTTCGTCAGGAGCGAAGGCCTTTCAAGGTCGAGCAGGGCCTACGAGGAGGGCCTCGCCACAGCCCTCGACACCATGTCCATGGACGACCGCAGGATATTCCTCGCGGAGCTCTTCGGAGCCTTCGAGGCTACCGGCGCCCATACCCTGACCGACCTCAACGCCCACAGGGTGAGGCAGGCGGCCAAGTTTCTGGTGTCTCTGGGAAAGTCCGGCGAAGCCCGCCACTTCGCTTACATAACCATCAAGGAGATGCTTAAGGAACTGGCGGCCCACGGCGGAGACGATGAGGATGAAGATGCCGAAGAGCCCAGGGCCGATGAGGGCGTAGCGGCTGTCGCCGCTTCCGCCGCAAAGGAGATGGCGATCAAGGCTGCCGACGCGGTCAAGGAATCGGCCGGAAAGGCCGCCGAATTCGCCATGGATACCGCAGAAAAGGCGGCGGACAGCGCCATAGAGGCGGCAAAGGAGGTCGCGGAATCCTTAAGCCACCTGCTCGGCGGCAAGGCCCGCAAGGAAGAAGCCGAAGAGATCGAGGACGACGAGGACAATCCCGAGAACGAGATCATGGAAGGCGAGCTGATCCCCGTCCCCGAGCCTCAATCTTAGAAAAATCTTAATTTTTAGCTTTAGAGTTTTTAATATATGCCGCATATGATGGGCTTTGCAAAGGGGATATCCATGACCAATAAAGAGATAAACATACTGGTAGCAGACGACGACAGAGAGATAGCGGGAGCCATCGAAATATACCTTCGCAACGAGGGATACACCGTCTTCAAGGCCTACGACGGCCGTGAAGCTCTTGAAGTCTGCCGCACCCAGCCCCTGCACCTGATAATCATGGACATCATGATGCCCAATATGGACGGCATACAGGCCACCATGAAGATAAGGGAGGACAAC
>JAFRWQ010000020.1 GCA_017437925.1 Bacillota bacterium | reverse complement strand
CGGGGATATGGTCGAAGTCGATGACCATATAGCCGCTGGCCTGGATGAGGTCGGATTCCTTGCGGGAGCGGAAGAGACCGCCGGGGGTCACGTAGTCGAAGTTCTCGGCCTTGTAGCGGCTGCGCTCCTTGCTGTCCTTCAGGGTGCGGAGATGCTCGGTGTGGGCCTTGGCGTAGTCCGATGTGACGTACTTGAAGATGTCCTGCGGGGAAGCATCGCGGCAGGGTCTGGTGTTGCGGATGGGACGCCGGAAGAAGCTCATGCGCGGGCAGGGCGGGAGAGCTGGCTTAGCCGGTTCCGGGTCTGCCTGCTGCTCCGGTTCTTCTTCGCGGAAGTATGGCTTCGGGGGCTCCTTGATGTAGAGTTCTTCCGCCAGACGGGCGATGAGCTGTTCTTGGGTGAGATTCTCCCCGCGCTCGTGATAATAAGCGGTAGCGAGGGCGAGGGCGTCACCGTCGAGCAGCTGGCCGTCGGGGTAGTGGAATCGTGCCTTGTAGTCAGGGAGGCGCCGGCCTTCGACGGGAATGCGGTCCATCGTCACTTCGATGATGCTGCCGTCGGCCCAGACTGGATCGGGGCACTGCCCGCAGTCGGTGCCGGAGACGCGCATCACGAAGTCGGGAAATTCCTTGCGGATGAGGTGCTGGATGATGTCCACACCGTACAAGGTCTTGGCGAGAAGATATTCCTTAGTCATTGGGCAGGTCCTCCAGGTCGATGTAGTGTGACAGACGTTCCTTTTCCTCAGGCGTGAGTTCGTCGAGGGTCATGTAGCCTTCCTTGAGCAGCTCGATCTGCATAAAGGGGCAGTGGCGAAGGATCTGTGCATAGGGGTCGTTTGGGTTGTTGAGAACGAGCTGGTGCAGGACTTCGCTGATGTGTTTGGGCTGGCTCATAAGGCACCTCCTTTGTTGGAAGCGAGGGCTTCGACCTCGCTGGTTTTGTACCTTACGCTCACGCCAACCTTAACGGGGGTGAGGTAACCGATCTGGGACCACCGCCAAAGGGTTGAACGGGAGACACCGAGTTTGTCCATGACTTCCCACTGGGTGAGAAGTTCTTCGGCAGGCTGGGCTGCAGGAGAAGATTCTACGCGGGTATCCGAGATGTAGTCGAAGATTTCGCTGCAGAGCGTCCTCCCGGCTTTAAGAAGGTCATCGAGCGACACCGAGATTGTGAGTCCCGGGTATTGCTCGGCAAGTTGGATTAAATCGTGCTTCATACTGCAATGATTTAATGGTGAAGCCACCCGCAAAGCAGTAAAAGCGGTTGCCATTGAAGGCAGTGGCTACATCCTTCGGAACGACTGCTTTACTTCCGTTTCCGTCAGATGGTAGCGCAAAAATATAGCGATGAAACACGGGGCTGAAATTCCCAGAAATAAGTTTTTCAACTATTTCGGGATAAAAAATAACCGCTTGATAGCAAGCGGTTTACAAAGGATTTTCCCAAAACTTCCCAAACTCCCGTCAACGGGTGTTCCCAAAGGCTGTTTTAATTGTTGCCTCTGCCTTGTCTTTGTATTTTAGGAGGGAAGGAGTGTAGCCCTTCTTGAGGGAATCGTCGGTATAGCTGTGACACTTCTTGGCATCGAGCCCCAAGGCACCAAAGATATCCTCCCGGCAGGAGTTGAGCGAGCCGGGGAGGGGACTCTTGAATGAGCGCCTGGTGCGAAGCAGGATGATTACCGTCATCACGACCAGGTGCGGTTTCTTTTCGGCAGGATCTGCAATGACTTTCCTGAGTTCATCGTACAGCGCCTGCTTCTCCCTGAGTTCATAGGAGCCCTTGCGGAATGGCCTGCAGAACAGAGCCAGTTGGTCGGCTTTCTCCTTCTCGTCTTCAGGTACTTCTTCCGGAGCGAGCGCTATGGTGTAGCTGACCGGCGCAAGGTCCTTCCCTGAGTGACCAAATGGTGCTGCATTGTGAGAACGCTTGATGCCCAGGGCGAAATTGCAGGCGTTCTCAAGCAACCGAGCCTGGGTAGTAAGTCCGAGTTCCTTGAATTCTACCACTACGGCCCGGATGGGTTCGAGGTCTATGAACTGAAACTGGTGTGCGACCTCACGGTCACCTGTGACATTGAGATTGTCGGTGAACAGCTGGTAATTTTTCGCACAGAGGAGAGCATCAGAACTGATGGGGGAGTCATCGTTCATCGCTGGCGTGCAGTATCTGATGACGCTGTCCACAATGTCCTGTATGGTCCTGGGCATCATGCGAAGCGGCAGGTTAGAGTCTTTGAGTTTCCGGACTTCCTTGCGGTAGTCGTTGGCCTCAAGGCTCTCCAGCGCTTCTGCTGCAGCACTGGAGAGGCCTCTCAGGGATTCTATGAGAAGATCTGTCATATCACGGGGGAATTAGTCAAGGAGGTTGGTCATTTCACGGATCATGTCATCGTCGATGTCGCGGTAGCGGGCGAATGCCTTGGAGCCTTCGCAGTGGCCGGAGAGTTTGCCGACGAGGTTCGGGTCTTTGACCTTCTTATAGAGGTTGCCGATGAAGGTTCTTCTGGCCATGTGGGAGCTGGCAATGTCACAGATGGGGTGCTGCTCGGACTGCTTCGTCCGAGGATTGACTATGGTCACCACGCGGGTGATGCCGGCCTTTTTGAGGGAGGCGCGGACGAGGTCGTTGAGCTTGCCGGTGCTGTAATAGGGGAAGATGGTGCTTCTGTTCG
>JAFRWQ010000189.1 GCA_017437925.1 Bacillota bacterium | reverse complement strand
GTCTATGCTCCCTTAGCAGGGCTGCGAGAAGAACTGGTAAAGGTCGAAGGCAAACTTGGCACGAAGGACGCCTGCGACGATCTCATCATGAAGATCGGAGGCCCCCTCACCAGGCTGGTATATACCGCCGAAAGTGCCTACAGCCAGGATCCCGCCGTCGACTGCGGGCTCTTCCCCGGCATGAACGTCGCAAGAGGCCTCACCCCCGCTAATACGACCCCCGAGTACTATCTGGCCGCTCAGACCAGGTTCGTAAGGCAGCGGAACAGGTTCATCGACGTGGTCGAAAGCCTTAAGGAATTCTGCGAAAAGCTCTGATCCCGCAAGGAGGTTCAAATGTACATAGAAAACATGACTTCCGACGATTTCAAACTGTCCGCCGAAACCGTCGATACCGTGATCATCCCCGTCGGAGCCGTCGAAGCCCACGGTCACCACTGCCCTCTGGGCACCGATATCTTCTGCCCCGATGTGATCATAGGAAAAGTGGAAGAACTGATAGGAGACAGGATCTGGACCGCTCCCGCCGTTCCCTACGGCGTTTGCTACGATCTCAGCGTCTATCCCGGCACCGCCACCGTCCCTTCCGATGTCCTGGCCGAGTACCTCTACTACGCGGCCAAGAGCTTCGTCGACAACGGGGCGAAGAACGTGATCTTCATGAACGGCCACGGCGGCAACAATACCGCCATCAACCTGGCCGCGGAAAAGCTGGTCAACTACGCCGGCGCCGTGGTCCTCAACATCAGCTGGTGGCTGGATTTCTCAAAGGAGATCCTGACGATATGCGAGGGCCAGGGCCACGCGGGGGAGGACGAGACCTCCGTCGCCATGTCCTACTGCGAGGAATTCGTCCGGATGGACAAGGCCTGCGTGAATTGGAAGAAGCCTCTCTTCCCGGTCAGATATCCGGAGAGGGGGAGGGTCCTTTACGAGAACGCCATAAGCGGGGACGCCACAAAGGCCTCGAAGGAGAAGGGCGACAGCATAGTCGAGCTGGTTGGCTCGAAGATAGCCGAGCGCATCATCCTCGTACAACAGGGCAAATATTTCACGGAATAAAGGATAAAACGGCAAACGAACTTAAAGCCGGCGGCTTCACCGCCATGCCCGGCGAAAAGATCACAAGCTTCTTCGAAGTTCCCGGGACCCCGGTAAAGATGCCCTTTACCATGGTGAACGGAGCGAAGGAAGGCAAGACCATAGTCATCACCGGAGGCACCCACGGGGGAGAGTATCCCGGCGCCGAGACCGCCATGCGCATAGCGAGGGAGCTGGACCCCGCCAAGGTCTGCGGCAAGGTCATAGTGGTCCATCCGGTCAACATGCCCGCCTTCATGGCCAGGACCCAGTACGTCGGCCCTCTGGACGGCAAGAACCTGAACAGAGTTTATCCGGGCAAGGCCCTGGGTACGGTCAGCGAGCGTATCGCCTTCTTTGTGAGAAACGAGCTCATGGCTCAGGCCGATTTCTATATGGATCTTCACGGCGGCGACATCCATGAGTGGCTGACCCCCTTCGTGCTGATACCGATGGTGGGGACTCCCGAGGACGCGGAGGAGAGCCGCAGGGCAGCCGAGATCTTCGGCGTTCCCTTCGTCATAGGCTCCTGGGGGACCGGCGGCACCATAGGCTCCGCCGCTCTGCTGGGCGTTCCCGGCTTCCTCTCCGAGATAGGAGGTAGGGGCCTCTGGAGCGAGGAGGAGGTGGAGCTCTACCTCAGGGGCGTGCGCAACGTCCTTAAGCTCTACAAAGTGATAGAGGGCGAGCCGGAAAAGCTCTGCGATACGGTCTGGATGGAAAGGATGACCGGCGTCAACGCCTCCGTCAGCGGCTGCTGGTATCCCTCGGCGGTGCCCGAAGAAGCTGTGAAGGAAGGCCAGAAGGTGGGCGAGATACGCGATTTCTTCGGCAATGTGCTCGAGGAGTGCTTCTGCCCCATAGACGGCAAGATCATGTACGTGATATCATCGCTTCCCGTTGAGGAGGGCGACCCGATCTACTGCGTGGGTCCCGTTTAGGAAAGGAGTTCGGCTATGAAAAAATACACTGTCGCCATAGTCGGCGTCATGGGCGCCGTCGGCAGAGAACTTGTAAAGGCCCTCGGAGAGAGGGAACTGCCCCTGGAAAGGCTGAGGCTCTTCGACATAGAGCAGAACGTCGGCAAGACCATAAATTTCAAGGGTGAGGAGATCGCCGTGGAGCTCTCGCGAGACGAAGCCTTCGAGGGCGTGGACATCGCCTTCTTCGGAGTGGGCGAGGACGTGAGCAGGGTGCTGGCGCCGGAGGCCGTGAAGCGGGGCTGCATAGTCATAGACAATTCCTCCGCCTGGAGGATGGACGAGAACACTCCCCTGGTGGTCCCCGAGGTCAACCCCGAAGCGTTGAGGAACCATCACGGCATCATCGCCAATCCCAACTGCACCACCATCATCGCCCTGGTCCCCTTAAAGCCCATACACGATTTCGCGGGAATTAAGAGGATCATAGTCTCCACCTACCAGGCGGTGTCGGGAGTGGGGCTTTCGGGCATTTCCGAGCTTAAGGAGCAGACTCCGCAGGTCCTGAACGGCGAACCCATAGCTCCCAAAGCCTTCGCCCATCAGATCGCCTTCAACCTCATACCCCACATAGACTACTTCGAGGACAACGCCTACACCTTCGAGGAAATGAAGATGTGCAGGGAGAGCAGAAAGATACTCTCGTGCCCCGACCTCAAGCTCAACTGCACCAGCGTCAGAGTGCCGGTCATCAGGTGCCACTCCGAGTCCATAACCATAGAGACCGAAAGGCCCATCACTCCCGATAAGGCGAGAGAGCTGCTCTCTGAGGCCCCGGGAGTCATGGTGGCCGACGACATCGCGAACAACGTCTACCCCATGCCCGCCTACTGCTCCGACCAGGATCTCATTTGCGTGGGCCGCATCAGGGAAGACATCTCTTCCGACGGCAACGGCCTCACCTTCTGGTGCTGCGGCGACCAGATAAGGAAGGGCGCCGCGGTAAACGCCGTCCAGATCGCGGAGAAAATGATCGAAATGGAGCTCATCTGATGAAAAACGCCCCTGCCGGGGATAACTGAGCATTATAAAAGCGGCGTCCTCAGCGGCGCCGCTGTTTTTGCATAAAAAGACTGCCCTCGCGGTCCGGGGGCAGTCTTTGCAGTCCTAATGCAGCGCTTTTCGTTTATTTATCGAAAACGTTGAGTATCACAGCCAGCAGCTCCAGATCGCAGTCGCCTATGTTCTCGATGGAGTGGGTGTTGCCGCAGTCGGCCATCTCGGCCTCTCCCTCGGTCAGTATGCGCTCTTCTCCTCCGTCGGTGACCCTTCCGGTGCCTTTGATGATGTAGTAGGTCTCAAAATTATCGGTGTGGGCATGGACGCCTATGGAACACCCCGGGGGTATGGTCATGATGCCCAGCTGGGTACCTGCCCTGTGGAGCAGTTCGGGCGGAACTATGTGGGTGAAGGTGAGGGTGCCTTTGCCGCCCCTCAGTTCGACTTTGGGCTCTCTTTTCATTTCGCTGCCTGGTAAGAACATTGCTTTCCTCCTTGTTTTGAACGTATTCTGAGATACTTATAACGCATTGCTATCGGGGCGGGGCGTTCAGCCCGGCCCCCGGTTTTTGGATCCCGCGGGTCCGCTAAACGCTTACGGCCAGTCCTTCTCTTCTGGGGTCCGCGGCTCCTTCGATGGTACCGTCCTCAAGATATTTGAGGGAATTGGCCGATCCCATGATGCGGTTCCACTCCCCGTAGGGCTTCATGCTGTGCCCCATGGCTCTGAGGGCGTCTGCGGTCTCCTCCGGTATCCTGGTCTCGTAGATGATGCAGTCTGAAGTGTCGTCTCCGAAGCGGGGCGAATTGACCGCCTCCTCCATGCCCATGCCGTGGTCTATGAGCTTTGAAGCGATCTGGACCACAGCGGAGATTATCCTGGTCGAGCCGGGGCTTCCGGTGACCGCAAGGGGCCTGCCGTCTTTAAGAATAAAGGTGGGCGACATGCTGCTCAAAGGTATCTTTCCTCCCAGCACCGCGTTGGGAGAGGCGGGGTCCAGGGCGAAGTCCGCCATCTGGTCGTTGAGGAAGAAGCCGGTGCCTTCGGGCATAAGGCAGGATCCGAAGTAATTGTTGACGGTCTTGGTCACGGCGACCATATTGCCTTCGCTGTCCGCGATGGAGAAGTGGGTGGTCGAGCTGCTCTCGTAGGGCAGGGGATCGCCCTCGCAGGGTTTTCTCGAGCGGCTGAGGTCCACTTTTTCTGCCAGGGTCCTCGCGTATTCCTTTGAGAGAAGGCCCTTGAGGGGTACTTTGACGAAGTTGGGATCGCCCATGTAGGCTGCCCTGTCGGAATAGCAGAGTTTGAAGACCTCGCTGAACAGGTGTATGTATCCGGCGCTGTTGACCTCAAGGGAGGGGACGTCGAAGTTCTCAAGCACGTTGAGTATCTCGATCACGTGGGTGCCGCCCGAAGAGGGGGGAGGGGAGGATATGAGCTCGCAGCCCCTGTAGCTTCCCCGCACCGGCTCGAGGACCCTCACGTGATAGTTTTCAAGATCCTCATGGGTCAGTATGCCTCCGGTCTTTCTTACGGCTTCAACTATTTTATCTGCGATGGGGCCTTTGTAGAAGGAGTCCCGGCCGCCCTCCGCTATGAGCTCGAGGGTATCGGCAAGGTCCGGATTGGTCATGATGTCCCCGGTCTTGGGAAGCCTGCCGTCCTTAAAGTAGACCCGGGCTCCTTCTTTAAGCTCTTTAAGATGCTTTTCACGGCGCTCCAGGTCGGTGACAAGGACCGGCGATACCGCGAAGCCTTTTCTCGCCAGCTCTGCCGCGGGGGAAATGACTTGCGAAGGGCTCATGGTGCCGTAGTTTTCAAGGGCGTAGAGCAGGCCGTCCACCTCGCCGGGCACGGCGACCGACGCTCCTCCGTATATATTCCGTTCGTGTATATCAACGTTTATAGTGTCTTCGGAAGCCTCGTACATGGCGGGGGACGCTGCCGCGGGGGCCTTTTCCCTGAAATCGAGGAAGACGCATTCCCCGGTCTTTCCGGACCTTATGAGCATGAAGCCTCCGCCTCCTATGCCCGAGAAGTTGGACTCGCAG
>JAFRWQ010000188.1 GCA_017437925.1 Bacillota bacterium | reverse complement strand
GAGAGTCCTCCCGTGACTTCCTTCCTGTAGCGGGCTATGAAGGGGATGGTATTCCCCTCGTCTATTAGTTTTACGGTGTTCTCTACCTGCTGTTCCCTAATGCCGAATTCCGATGCCAGTCTGGCGTTTAGATCCATTTCGCGGTTCTCACTTTCGTTTCTTTCTCGCCTGTTATTATATCATAAGCTGGGCGGCGGTCGATACGCTCCGGGGCGCCACGGGCGGTCAAAGGCACATCTTTTACCCTTCCCGGGCATCAAAAGAGCCGCCCGCCCGGGCGGCTCCGATCCGCGATATGACGCGCGGTCTTCCTTTACTCCTTGCGTTCGAACATCTCTCCCGGCGTGAATGTGCCGGCGTCGCCTTCCTTCTCCTTCTCCCTGAGGCCGAGCATCTCGCGCGGGGTGAACACTCCGCTTCCCAGGTCGAAATCGAGACCGAATCTCTCGGCTATGGTCCCGAGGAATTCATCCGGCTTATCGGAATCGGGCTCCTCATCGGTGTAGCCGATCTCTTTGTTGAACTCGTCGACCGTCTCCAGGTACGCCTCCAACGTCTTGCCGTATGACTGATAGGCGAGCGGGATGCATTTTACCGAATACAGATAGCGCTTCTCGAAATGTATCCTGTCGAGCGCCTCGATATCGTCCGCATATATCTCAGCCAGACGGTCCCAGTAGAGCTCGTCGCCGTTTTCTTTGGTCTTGTATGTCCTGAGTTCCAGGACTTCCTCTTCAGTAAGCTTTCTCATCTCGTCACCTCCTTATCCAAGTGCCTGTATATATTATACCACCCCGCGGCGCATCCGAAAACTCCCATGTCCTGCGCACCGTCCGGGCATCAAAAGAGCCGCGCACGCGCGGCTCTTCTTTGATCGTTATGCTCGGCAGTCCGGGCTTACTCGGCTACGATGACGGTTCCGTCTTTTCCTTCGAGGGCGGAGGTCGCCTTGTGGAGGGAGGTTATGATGGCCTTCTTGCCGGGGAAAGCTTCGACGAATTTCACGGCAGCCTGCACCTTCGGGAGCATGCTTCCGGGAGCGAAATGGCCTTCCTCGATGTACTGCTTCGCTTCCGCGACAGTCATTCTGTCGAGGTTCTTCTGGTCGGGCTTGTTGAAGTTGATGGCTACCTTGTCGACCTCGGTGAGGATCATGAGGTAGTCGGCTTCGACGAGCTCTGCGAGCAGCTCGGCCGCGAAGTCCTTATCGATGACGGCTGCAACGCCCTCAAGCGTTCCGTCTTCGTTCTCGATGACGGGGATCCCGCCGCCGCCTACGGAAACGGTGATGGTGGTGGGCCAGAGGGTCCTTACCGCGTCGATCTCAACGATCTTCTGGGGACGCGGGGAGGCGACTACTCTTCTCCAGCCACGGCCGGCGTCTTCCTTGACGGCGTCGCCCTTCTCCTCTTTCATCTTCATGGCTTCCTCTTCGGAATAGAAGGGGCCGATGGGCTTGGTCGGGTTCTGGAAGCCCGGGTCGTTCTTGTCGACCACAACCTGGCTGACCACGGTAGCTACGGGGATGTTGCGTCCGCGCTCTCTGAGAGCCTGTCTCAGAGCCTGCTGGATGTGATATCCGATATAGCCCTGGCTCATGGCGCCGCATACGTCAAAGGGCATGGCCGGGGTAACGTCCTTGGCGGTCTCGGAAGCAAGGAGGATCCTTCCTACCTGGGGTCCGTTTCCGTGAACAACGCCGACTTCATATCCCATGCAGCTGATGTCAGCGATGTGGGCGCAGGTCATCTTTACCACTTCCAGCTGCTGGTCCGCTGTGGGAGCAGCTTTGCCGGACTGAAGGGCGTTTCCGCCCAGAGCGATCACTATTTTCTCAGACATTTCAATACTTCTCCTTAAACGGTCTTAGCCGATGGTGGCTACCATGACGGCTTTGATCGTGTGCATTCTGTTCTCGGCTTCGTCAAATACCTTGGAAGCGGGGCTGAGGAATACTTCGTCGGTCACCTCGCGGATGTCGTATCCGAGAGCCTTCTGTTCGGAGGCCATGGTGGTCTCGAAGTCGTGGAAGGAGGGCAGGCAGTGCATGAAGATGCAGTCCGGGTTTCCGGTAGCTTCCATGAGCTCCTTGGTGACCTTGAAGGGGGTCAGGAGTCTTACTCTGTTCGGGATCTCGGCTTCTTCGCCCATGGAGGCCCAAACGTCGGCGTAGATCACGTCGGCGCCCTTCAGGCTCTCGGGATCGGAGCTGACTTCGATGACAGCGCCGGTCTCAGCGGCAACAGCCTTCGCGGCGGCTACGGCTTCCTCGTTCAGTTCGGAAGCGAGCTCATCCGGTCCGTAAGCGACATAGTGCATACCCATCTTGGCGCAGCCGTACATCCAGGCATAGCTCATATTGTTTCTGATATCTCCGGAGAAGACGACTTTTACCTTGTTCAGGGGCTTCGCAACATGCTCTTCGATGGTCATGAGGTCAGCCAGGATCTGAGTCGGGTGGTCGACGTCGGTAAGTCCGTTCCATACGGGAACGCCGGCGTTGGCAGCAAGCTCTTCTACTACGGACTGCTTGAATCCTCTGTACTCGATGCCGTCATAGAATCTTCCGAGGACCTTCGCGGTGTCGGCGATGGTCTCTTT
>JAFRWQ010000187.1 GCA_017437925.1 Bacillota bacterium | reverse complement strand
TGGTGTCGGGATTCTTCTTCGACCTTATGTATGTGGGTATCGAGTCCATGGGACCCGGTCTGTAGAGGCTTATGCCTGCTATGAGGTCTTCAAGGCAGGTGGGGCCCAGCTCCTTCATGAAGCCGGTCATTCCGCCGGATTCAAGCTGGAATATGCCGGTGGTGTTGCCCGAGGCTATGAGCCTGTACACCTCTTCGTCGTCGTAGTCTATCTTCTGAAGATCGATGTCGAGGCCGGTGTTGAGCTTTACCATCCTGAGGCATTCCCTGATGGCGGTCAGGTTCCTGAGGCCCAGAAAGTCCATCTTTAAAAGCCCCAGGTGCTCGATCTCGGTCATGGTGAACTGGGTGGCGAGGCCTCTGTCGGTCATGACCAGGGGGACGAAGCTGTCGACGGGGGCGGGAGCCACCACGACGCCGGCCGCGTGGGTGGAGGAATGCCTTGCCAGGCCCTCGAGGACCTTGGCGGTGTCCACCACGTTCTTTATCTGGGGGTCCTCTTCGTAGACCTTCCTGAAGTCGGGGCTCTCGGCAAGGGCCTTGTCAAGGGTGATCTTGAGGTCTTCCGGTATCATCTTGGAGATCTCAAGGGACCTGCTGAAGGGAACCTCCATGACCTTGGCGACGTCTTTAAAGACGGCCCTGGCCTTAAGGGTCCCGAAGGTGCTGATCTGGGACACGTTCTCGACCCCGTAGTGCTGCTTCACGTAGTCTATGATCTCGCCCCTGCGCTCTATGCAAAAATCCATATCGATATCGGGCATGCTCACCCTCTCGATGTTGAGGAAGCGCTCGAATATCAGCTTGAATTTGATGGGATCTATGTCGGTGATCTCCATGCAGTAGGTGGCGATGGAGCCGGCGGCGGAGCCTCTTCCCGGGCCCACCATGATGCCGTGGCCCTTGGCCCAGTTGACGTAGTCCCAGACTATGAGGTGGTAGCCTACATATCCCATCTTTTCGATGGTGCTGACCTCGTAGCGCATGCGGGCCTTGAGCTCTTCCGATACTGTGGGAGCCAGGGCCTCCATGTCCTCGGGAGCGGTCTTCGGAGCCTTTCTGAAGGCGGAAGCCAGGGGCTCGGTGGTCCCGTAGCGGTGCTCAAGTCCCGACCAGCAGAGATATTCGAAATAGGAGTTCTCGCTGTAGCCCTCGGGCACCTGAAAGACCGGTATGTGGTATTCGCCGAAGGTGAATTTGAAATTGCACTTTTCGGCGACTTCCATGGTGTTGTCTATGGCTTCGGGCACGTCGGAGAAAAGCTCCCTCATCTCCTCTTCGGACTTAAGGTAGAACTGGTCCGAGCCGAAGCGCAGGCGGTCGGGGTCGGTGAAATTGCTCTTGGTGCCTATGCACAGGAGCACGTCGTGGGCCGCGGCGTCCTCGCGCCTGATGTAGTGGACGTCGTTGGTGGCGACCATGGGTATTCCGGTCTCCCTTGAGAGCAGCTTGAGGCCCCTGTTGACCTTTATCTCCTCTTCGAGCTTCTGGTCCTGCAGCTCGAGGTAGAAATTGCCCTCGCCGAAGATATCGAGAAGCTCAAGGGCTTCCTTCTTCGCGCCTTCGTAGTTATCGAGGAGCAGCTCCTGCTGGACCTTGCCCGCAAGGCAGGCGGAAAGGGCGATGATGCCTTCGCTGTACTCCCTGAGAAGCTCCTTGTCGACCCTGGGATGATAGTAGAAGCCCTCCTCAAAGGCCTTGGACACTATCTTTATGAGGTTATGATAACCGGTCTCATCCTTTGCCAGAAGCACCAGGTGGCCGGAGTTCCTGTCCAGCACCGAGTCCTTTGAAAAGCGGGAGCGGGCGGCGGTATACACCTCGCAGCCTATTATGGGCTTTATCCCCTGCTTTTCGCACTGCTCGAAAAACTGCACGGCGCCGTACATCACGCCGTGATCGGTTATGGCGAGGGCTGTCATCCCCAGCTCCTTTGCCCTTGCGACCAGCTTGTCTATGCGGGCCGCTCCGTCGAGGAGGCTGTATTCGGTATGAACGTGAAGGTGGGTAAAGGCCATTTGAAGCTCCGCTCGGTCAGTTGCTCATAGATATATAATTATACCATAAATAGAGGCCGTTTTGTGAATAATGCACCAAGTATTGTGTATTTTCTGTGAACCGCCTACTTAAGAAGGCTGAGGTCCAAGAGCTCGTTTCCGCTTAAAAGCTTTAAGACTTCGGCCTTTATGAGGGCCAGGCCCCCTTCCCTCGAGCTCTCGATATTGAGGGGCATGAGGGGCTCGTGAAGGGACTTCCTTATAAGGAACCAGCCGTCCCCGCTTTCAGCGCCGGCCTTCACCCTCACTCCCTCGTAGTTGGGAAGCTCAAGGCTCATTCCGGGGGCGTCTCCCCTTGCGATCCTTTCTTCCAGATCTTTCAGGACCCCGTCGGCGCAGGAGGCGAAATCTTCGGCCTTTACGGGAAGCCTGAACTCGGCGGCCTCGGCGGGATCCTCTAAGGCTTCTATGCAGCTTTCTATGCTCTTCCCCTCTTTTTTCAGCAGGGCGGCCTTGACGACTATGCGGGTGGCAAGATATGCCCCGTCGTCAAGGAAGAAGTTCTCCCTCATGGCGGCGTGGCCCGAGGTCTCTATGGCTAGGACGCAGTCTTCGCCCCTGGCGTTGAGCTCCAGACCCTTGTCTATGACGTTCTTGTAGCCCCTCCTGTATCGCAGGTGCTTAAGGCCCATGGCTTTAAGGAAATCGGCCAGCTGGCTGCTGGTTATGCTGTCGGTCACAATGACGGCGCCGGGATGCCCTTCGGAGGCGAGCATGGCGCTTAAGGCGATTATGGCGTTGCGGTCTATGGCCTTTGCGTCGGAACCCACGGCCGCGGCCCTGTCCACGTCGGTATCGAAGATGATGCCAAGATCCGCCCCGCTGCTCTTAACGGCCTCGCAGACCGCCTTCATGGCCTCCTTGTTTTCCGGGTTGGGCTGGTGGTTGGGAAAGCTCCCGTCGGGTTCAAGATAGCGGCTGCCCGAGCAGTCGGCGCCTAAAGGCTCGAGCACTCTGCTGACGTAAAATCCGCCCGCTCCGTTGCCCGCGTCCACCGCGACGCGAAGGCCTGAAAGGGGCTTTTCGTCTTCTGAGGCTTTCAGCCCTTCGCATATGACCTTCCTCAGATGGGCGCAGTAAAGGTCCATCAGGGGGCAGTCCTCGGCGAAAAAGCCTTTGATCGCAGGGGTATCAAGACCTTCCGCTATGCTTATGATCTTCGCTATGTCCTTCTTTCCGAGCCCTCCCTCGCGGGTGAAGAACTTGAAACCGTTGCGGTTGGAGGGAAGATGGCTTGCGGTTATCATTACCGAGCCGTCGGCCCC
>JAFRWQ010000186.1 GCA_017437925.1 Bacillota bacterium | reverse complement strand
GGTAGAGCAGGGGACTGAAAATCCCCGTGTCACTGGTTCAATTCCGGTTCTGGGCACCACAAAAGCAAGGCTTCCGAGTTTCGGGAGCCTTGAACTTTATGTGTTTTTATTAATTGCCGCAGCGCGTGAGGACGCAAAAGCAGCGGCCGATACCCCGATAAAACGCGTCATTGACATGGGTTGCGCTTTTAGGTACACTTTAACAAAGCTCAGACGCCGCCGTACCGAGGCTTTTGAACATATCGCAGCCGATATGTTCGGATCGTTTCGGTATAATAAAATATGATTTCAAATACCGGCGGGAGGGTGTCCCCGCCCGACATAACGGAGATTGCCATGAATATCTGTCATGTATTGGAATATACGGAGAGATGGGCAAAGGAGGATCCGCGCAAAACTGCAGTCATCGATCAAAGCGGCGCCCTGTCCTATGCGGAACTTGTGTCCGCGTATCAGAGCGTTGCTTCAGACCTTGCACAGCGAATAGGGCAGGGGTCCCCGGTTGCCGTCTGTATGGACAAAGGGATCCCTGCTCTTTGTTCGTTCTTCGGGATCGCGTCCGCGGGAGGCTTCTATGTTTTGCTGAGTCCCGATCTTCCCGCTGCGCGGCTCTCGCAGATCCAGTCTGTGCTTCAGGCGCCTTATGTGATAACCGATGAAGCGCATGCTTCGCTTGCTCTGCAGCTTTTTGCTCCGCAGCAGGTCCTGCGCATCGAAGATCTTCTGAAGACTCCGGCCGACCCTCCGCTTTTAGCCGCCGTCCGCGCCAAGGCCCTCGATACCGATCCGCTCTACGCCAACTTCACCTCGGGCTCCACCGGCGTGCCCAAGGGCGTGGTGGTCTCCCACCGCTCGGTCATCGATTTCATAGAACATTTCAGCGAGGTATTCGCTTTTTCAAGGGACGACCGCTTCGCAAACCAGGCGCCCTTTGATTTCGATGTGTCGGTCAAAGATATCTACACCTCGATGAAGCTGGGCGCGACCCTCGTCATCACGCCGAAGGCTCTGTTTTCACGCCCGGCTCAGCTTTTGGACTGGCTCTGCGAAAAGGAAGCGACGGTCATGGTATGGGCCGTCTCCGCTCTTTGCCTGATCAGCACCTTGCACGGGCTTGATTATAAGACGCCCGAAACGGTGAGGAAGATACTTTTCAGCGGCGAGGTCATGCCTCTTAAGCATCTGAATGCCTGGCGCAGCCATTTGCCCGAAGCCATGTTCGTCAACCTCTACGGGCCGACCGAGATCACCTGCAACTGCACTTATCACATCTTGTCACCTGAACGGACCTATGAGGAAGGCGTTCCCATCGGCAAAGCCTTCCCGAACGAACAGATACTGCTGCTGGGGCCGGAAAACGAACTCATTACCGCGCCCGGGATCGAAGGCGAGATATGCGTGCGAGGCACCGCCCTCGCGCTGGGATATCTCGGCGCGCCCGAGCAGACAGCGGCGGCCTTCGTGCAGAATCCCCTCAACAAGCGCTACCCTGAGCTGATATACCGCACCGGCGATCTGGGACGGTATGATGAGACGGGAGATCTTTATTTCTGCGGACGCAGGGATCACCAGGTGAAATACATGGGACACCGCATAGAGCTGCAGGAAGTCGAGCGAGGCATCTCGAGCATCGAGGGAGTGGAGCGCTGCTGCTGCGTTTTCGATGAAGAAAAGCATAAGCTCTACGGCTTCTATCAGGGGACCGTCGATAAGGGAGAGCTTCAAAAAGCGCTCGGCGTTTTTCTCCCGTCCTTTATGATCCCGGGCGTCCTGGATCCCGTTGAGGAGTTCCCGCTCACAAAAAACGGCAAGATCGACCGCAAAATATTATTGGAGAGAAGGAAAAAACGCAGATGAACGATCAGATCCTGGCGCAGGCCGCTGCCCTTGGGGGCACATCCTGCTATGTCTTCGATACAGACGCGCTGAAGGAACGCGTCACCTGGCTGCGGGAGCATCTGCCCGAAGGCACCTCGCTTTGCTATGCCGTGAAGGCCAATCCCTTTCTTGCGGGAGAGATCGCTCCTGCGATAGACCGGCTGGAGATCTGCTCTCCCGGCGAGCTTGAAATCTGCAACCGCCTCGGCTGCGATCCTGCCCGGTATGTCATTTCCGGCGTATACAAGGCGCGGGACGCGATGGAAGCCCAGTTTTCACGGTGCGGAGCCGAAACGTATACTGTAGAGTCCCTCTCCCAGTACCGGCTGTTAAAAGGGCTCGCTCTCGATGCGCAAAAGCCTATGCGCCTGCTGATCCGTCTGACCAGCGGCAACCAGTTCGGTCTCTCCAGACCCGATCTGGAGACTGTTTTGACGGATGCGCTCGCCCGGCCGCTGCTCACCGTCGCCGGCCTTCAGTTCTACTCCGGAACTCAGAAGACCTCCGCAAAGCGCCTTGCGAAGGAGCTGGCGGAGCTTGACGCCTATTTGGAGGAGCTTAAAGACCGTTACGCCTACGAGGCGGAGGAACTGGAATACGGGCCCGGACTTCCGGCCTCATATTTCCGGGGGGACAGCTTCGATGAAGAGGCGCATCTGCTCGCGTTCTCAGAAGCTCTTAACACCATGAGATTTTCCGGGAGGATCATCCTTGAGCTGGGCCGCGGCATAGCGGCGGGCTGCGGATCGTATCTGACCCGCGTGGTCGATGAAAAGACCGTTGACGGCCAGCGCTTTGCCATCACGGACGGAGGCATCCATCAGCTGACCTATTACGGCCAGTTCATGGCCATGAAGCACCCGTTCATCCATCTCCTTACGCCGCATCCCGGTGAAAAGGAAGAGGAGTGGACGGTCTTCGGCTCCCTTTGCACTGTCAACGACATTCTGGTGAAACGCATTCCCCTGGCCGGCCTTAGGACCGGCGACGTATTGGTCTTTGAACGGGCAGGGGCCTACTGCGTTACCGAGGGCATGTCCCTTTTCCTGAGCAGAGATCTGCCGGCTGTCGTTCTCTGCAGCGGGGGGAGACTCAGGCTTGTCAGAAAGAATACGCCGACGGACGGGCTGAACACACCCGAAAACGCACCGTTCTCCGCCGGTCAGAAATAAACAAATGGAACATAAAAGAACGCGTATCAAACCGCGTAATAAACTGCGATCCATCCTTCTTCCCGCTGTTCTGGCGGTGCTGGTCTTCGCGTTCATGCTCGGGGCTTCCGTGATCCGGGAACAAAAACTGGCCGGAAAACAGACGGCTGAGAGCGAGACCGCAAATACCGCGTCAAAACCGGCGGAAACGACTGAAACGCCGTCGGAGAACTCTGCAGAGCCTTCCGGATCAGGCGCAGAGCCTTCCGCGGCCGCGGCTGAGCCCCCTGAGACCCCGCCTGAACCTGCGGACACCGAAGCCCCGGTCATCTCGGGAGCAAAAGACATCACCGTCTTCAAAGGCGAGACGGTCTCATACAAGTCCGGCGTTTCGGTGACCGACGATACCGACCCGGCTCCTAAGCTGTCCGTCGATAACAGCGCGGTAGATCTCGACGCCCCGGGCGAATACGAAGTGACCTACACCGCGACCGACGCCTCCGGCAACGCTTCTTCGGTAAGCGTCACGGTCACCGTCAAGGAGAAGGAGATCACCGACGCCGAGACCCAAAAGCTCTACGACAAGGCGGACGCTCTGCTGGAGCAGATCCTCACCGACGACATGAGCGAGGTGGAAAAGCTCTTCGCGATCTGGTCCTGGGTCCGCACCCATGTGCCCTGGTACGGAGGCAATGTGGAGCACGATCCGGTCGACCAGGCATTAAAGGGCCTGGAGGGAAGATCCGGCGACTGCTACACCGATACCGTGACCTGCCAGGTGCTCCTGAAGCGCGCCGGCTTTGAAAGCATCTTCATGCAGCGTTCCCCCGGCATAGGCTATCACTACTGGCTGATGGTCAAGGTAGACGGCAACTGGTATCACATGGATCCTGCGCCTATATATATTAAGACCTTCATATGCTTCCTCGGGACGGACGCTCAGCTGAAGTGGTTTTCCGAGGAAATGCGGCCGGATTACTATACTCACGATACCGAGGGTATCCCGACGACGCCGGATGAGCCACTGGCCACCGCGACATATAAAAACGGAACCTATTACCTGAAGGAGGATTAAAGACAGCTTGTCTTTTGTTTCATTCACATTCTGGGGCTTTCTGCTCCTCCTGCTCGCTCTGTATTACCTGCTGCCGAAGCGGTTCCAGTGGAAGCTGCTGCTGATCGGAAGCCTCGTTTTCTATGCCTTCGCGGGGCCCAAATATCTGCTCTATATCGCTGCTACCATACTCAGCACATGGGGAAGCGGCGTATGGATGCAGAGGCTCTACGACGGGCAGGACGCTTACATCAAAGCCAACAGGGACGCGCTTTCCCGCGAAGAGAGAAGGGAATACAAAGAAAGAGTCGGCAAAAAAGCCCGCCGCATCCTGACCGGCTGTCTTCTGTTCAACCTCGGCATTCTGGCGGTCATAAAATATTCCAACTTCTTTCTGGAAAACGCCGGCGCGCTGTTTCACACCTCCTTCGGACGCACGTCCTTTGTGCTTCCGCTGGGCATCTCCTTTTACATGTTCCAGAGCCTCGGCTATGTGATCGACGTATACCGGCGCAAATACCCCGCCCAGGAGGACCTGGCGAAGTCGGCCCTCTTTACCTCTTTTTTCCCGCAGGTCATACAGGGCCCGATAAGCCGTTACGACCAGCTCTCCGAGAGCCTTTTCGGGGAGCATGCCTGGGATACCCGGAACATAAAGGACGGGCTCTGGCGCATCACCTGGGGCTATTTCAAGAAACTGGTCATCGCCGACCGGCTCGCCCCGGCAGTCGCCGCACTTACTGCAGATCCGGCGGAATACCGCGGCGTTTACGTGGTCGCGACCATACTCTTTTATGCCCTGCAGATATACGGGGACTTTACCGGCGGCATCGATATAACCATCGGTACGGCGAGGCTCTTCGGCATCGAAGTGACCGAGAACTTCAACCGGCCGTTCTTTTCCAAAGGCATTGCGGATTACTGGAGACGCTGGCACATCAGCATGGGTTCGTGGTTCAGGGACTACCTCTTCTACCCGGTATCGCTCAGCAAAGGGGTAAAGGACCTTTCCAAATGGTGCAAAGGGCACATCGGGGAGTCGTTCGCCAAAAAGCTGCCGGTATATATCGCGACTATAGCGGCCTGGCTCGCTACGGGCCTCTGGCACGGCGCGGCCTGGCACTTCGTTGTCTGGGGCATGGTCAACTGCGCGGTCCTTCTGATCTCGCAGGAGCTGACGCCCCTTTACCGGAGGTTCCATGAGAAGTTCGCCTTTTCCAATACCCGCTGTTGGGAGTGGTTCATGGTATTCCGCACCTTCTGGCTGATGGGCATGATACGCGTGCTGGACGTCTATAAGAGCGGCCGTCTGACCGCGAAGATGATCTTCAGCATTTTTACGACCCCCAACTGGGGCGCGCTCTTCGACGGCAGCTTTTTAAAGCTGGGACTTTCTGCCGCCGATTACCTGGTGGTCGGGGCCGGGACCCTCGTGATGTGGTGCGCCGCCCTCATCAAAGGCCGCAGGCCCGTACTCGCCTGGCTTTCCGAAAGGCCCGCGCTGCTCCGGTATTTCCTGTACTGGTTCCTGGCGGTATCGATACTCGTATTCGGGGCCTACGGTAT
>JAFRWQ010000185.1 GCA_017437925.1 Bacillota bacterium | reverse complement strand
GAGCCCATAAGCGATCTGGCCGGGATGACGGTGGTGCTCTCGTTCATACTGATGGGCGTAAGGCTCGACGTGAACAACCTCAGGGGCAACAGCAGGGACGTGCTGATCGCTTCCGCGGTAAAGCTGGTCGTCATGCCCGCCATGGTCAGCGTCCTTCCCCTGCTCTGGGGCTGGACGGGCAAGACCTTCTCCTCGGTATTCCTCTGCTTCTCCACCTCTTCCGCGGTGAGCTGCTTCGCCTTCACCGAAGCCCTGGAGGGCGACGGGGAGCTGGCCGGCGAGATAGTCATGGCCTCGGCCGTGCTTTCGGGCTTCACCATGTTCCTCTGGATCTTCGGCCTAAAGCAGCTGGGCATCATTTAAAACGCCGATCAGCCGGCGCGGCGGAGCTTCCTGCATAAACCCCGAAGAAAGCCCGTTTGTGAATTTTCCCGGGACCGTGCCCGAAGGAGGGCATCAGTTCATGACTCTTAAAAGAAAAGACAGCCTGATCACCTTCCTTCAGGTGTTCTCCTTTGCCCTGATCAGCGGCATGACCACCGCCATCTCCCCCCTGATGCAGATGCTCATAGAGCACTTCAGCGAGGTGCCCGTCACCGCCGTCAGGATGCTCTCCAACATAGTCAGCCTCTGCGGCATGTGCGTTTCGGTGCCTCTCAGCCTCTTCTTCGGCAACAGGCTGCGCTTTAAGCCCCTGCTGATACTGGGCTCCTGCCTGTTCCTGCTGGGTTCGCTCCCCTATTTCGAGCCTGACCCCTCCTTCGCTCTGGTCATGTTCGCCAGGGTCTGCGTCGGCATAGGCTTCGGCTTTTGCGCCCTGCGCAACGCCTGCGTGCGCCGCATGTTCGCGGGGGACGACGCCGCCATAGCCCGCTGGCTCGGCATAATGAACGCCACGGTCTCCATAGTTGGAGTGCTTCTGGGGCCCCTGGCGGGAGCCCTGGCCGACCGCTTCGGCCTCTGGCACGGTTTTCTCGTCTATCTTCTGGCTTCGGTCTCACTGGTGCTGCTCACCTTTGTCTTTAAGGAGCCAGAGAGGGAAAAGGACGAAGCCGCAGCAAGCGCCGCCAAGGCGGCCGGCGGCATTAAAGGGCCTGCTTCGGCAGGAAATACGGCCCCTGCGCAGGCGGCTTCCCTGCCTTCGGCCGAAAGGACAGGCCTTCCCGCCATAGTCTTCCGCTTCGCCGCAGTCTGCGCCTTCACGACCCTCCTCGAATACCCCATCTTCACCCTTTCCTCGACCCTGGCGGGCCTGAGGGGCTGGGGAGGAGCCGCCGTCGGCGGTAGCATAATATCCTGCTTCTCCTTCGGCAACATGAGCGGCTCCCTCTTTTACCCGGTGCAGAACAGGGTGATGCCCAGAAGGGGGCTCTCCATGGACTACCTGCTCATGTTCCTGGGCTTCGGCCTCATGCTGACGGCCCCGGGCCTTCCCATCGCCATGGCTGCCGCCTTCATGCTGGGCTTCGGCTTCACCAACCAGATGCTCTCCCACACCAAGTGGGCGGGGGACGCAGCGACCCCGGCGACCCGGACCTTCGCCTCGACCCTGCTCCCGGTCTCGGTCTCCCTGGGCAGCTTCCTTTCCGCCTTCTGGATACCCTTCGTGAGCCGCCTGGCCTCGTCCCTTTCCTTCCTTGAAGCGGAGGTCGACCGGGTCTACTTCGTGTCCATGCTGGTCTATGCGGTCTTCACCGCGGTCTTCTTCGTCTTCGATCCCCGTCCGAAGAAGGCATGATGCGGTCTGAGGACCCGGATCTGCCGCAGGTCACAAAACGCAATAAATAAAAGTTTATATAACAGGAGGTGCACATGAGTTCTTTAGTCGTATATTTCACCGCCGAATACGGCAGGACGGCCGCGGTGGCCAAGAAGCTGGCCGAGACCGTCGGGGCCGATCTCTTCGAGATAGTTCCCGAGACCCCGTATTCAAAGGCCGATCTCAACTGGAAGAATCCCCTCTCCAGATGCAACCGCGAGCATTTCAAAGGCCTCGACGTGCCGGTAAGCGGCAGCGTCGAAAATTTCGCCTCTTACGACAGGGTATTCATCGGCCTTCCCATCTGGTACGGCTGCGCTCCCAACGTGGTCAACACCTTCTGCTCAGCCTATGACTGGAGCGGCAAGACCGTTTACATCTTCGCGACCTCGGGCGGCAGCGGCATAGGAAAGACCTCAGAGAAGCTTCAGCCCTACGTCAAGGGCGCGAAGATCGCCGAGGCCAGAAGGGTAGGCTCCGCCTTCGAACTGGAGGACTGGAAGTAAGCCTTCTCAGGCTCCGCGAAACCGCCTTATCCCTTTAGATCCAAGCTTGCCGGACGCCCCTGCGGGGGCGTTTTTTTCGCGCTTATAAACGTCAACTCCGGGTTGACCAATTCGCGCGGCTCTCCGGTTACAATGTGAGCGTAAAACAGATCAGCCGGCTGTCCGGGCTGAAAATACGGCAGCGTAACAGGAGGACAAAATGAAAAAAGGACTTACCGAGCTTGTATTTATACTTGACCGCAGCGGCTCCATGGGAGGCATGGAGAGCGACACCATCGGAGGCTTCAACGGTTTCCTGGCAAAGCAGAAGAAAGAGGAGGGCGAGTGCCTGGTCTCGACGGTGCTCTTCGATAATTACACCGAGACCGTCCACGACAGGATCGACCTTAAAGAGGTAAAGGACCTCAGCTCGAAGGAGTATTACGTGAGAGGGTCCACCGCCCTGCTCGACGCCCTGGGCGGCAGTATAGACCACATTTCCACCATTCAAAAGTACGCCCGCGAAGAGGATCGGCCCGAGCACACCATCTTCGTGATCACCACCGACGGCCTTGAGAACGCCAGCCGCCGCTACACTTACGACAAGGTCAGGGCAATGGTGAACGAAAAGCAGGAGAAGGGCTGGCAGTTCATCTTCATGGCGGCCAATATCGACGCCGTGAAGGAGGCCAGGCGCTACGGCATCGCCGAAAGCAACGCGGTCACTTACGTCAACGACAAATGCGGATCCGACGCTCTGTTCGAGTCGGCAGACTTCGCCGTCAGAAGCCTGAGGATGTGCGGTTCGGTCGGAAACTGGAAGGCCGCCGTGGAAAAGGACAACAAGAGGCGCGGCAAGTAAAGCGTTTCAGGGCAGAGAGCCTTCCGCCTTATTCGGGCGGAAGGCTTTAGCGCGCATGAACCGCAACGGGAGGCTTCATCGCGCTTTGTTGTGACTTTGTCCGCGTCCCTCCGCCGGTAAGGCATTTGACAGTTTATGATATAATATATAAAAAGAAGAATTCGCATGAGACCCGGATAGTCCGCAGCAAGGGCCGGGAGAATAAAGGAAAGATGATATTAAGAAACAGAAGAAACCGCATATCCGAAGAGCTTAAAGGCAGGATCGAGGAATTCATACGCAGAGCATCCGGCGCGGAGGCTCCGGCTTCGGACGCGCAGGCGGTGCGCGAAGAAGCGCTGCCGTTCCCGGATTCTATGGTCATGTACAGCCTTGATCAGGATGCTGTTTACAAGGATGACGCTCTTGAGGATCTGATCCAGAGCGAAGCGTCCGAAGAGGCTGACGAATATGAAGATACCTTTAAAGAAGCCGCAAAACCCGGCAAGCCCCGTGAAGAAGGGCCGGTAAGCGGCACTTGCTCAGGTCCCGCGCCGGCCGCATATCATTCGCTCAGGCCCGGTTCTCACAGGCCTGCCCACGCAGCCATGCAGGAACTCCGCGAAAAGGAGTCCGCTTCATACCAAGCGCAAAAGGAAAAGGCTTCCCTGTCCGAAACGCGGCCTCATAATTACGCAGCTCCTTTCGGTCATAAGGACAGCGCGAAGGACGATATCGAAAGGATACTGCGCGCAAAGGAGCCCGGCTTCGGCGCCAGCCTCGCGGCGAAGATAGACGAGCTGGGACTGAAAGACTCCGGCGTCTACCGAGCGGCCCAGGTCAGCAAGGCCGCCTTCAACAAGATAATAAACGACAGATCGGTGCCCAAAAGGCAGACCGCCGTCCCCCTTGTGCTGGTGCTGGGTCTTGGGCCCGAGCAGAGCTACAGGCTCCTTGAGGCTGCCGGCATAGTCCTTTCGCCCAGCAGCCGCTTCGACCTTATAATACGCTACTGCTTTGAGAACTCCATAAGGGATATCGACAAAGTAAACGACATACTCTACGAATTTGACCAGCCCTTGCTGGGTTCGGCGGTGAGATGATGGATACCCCGAAGAAAAACTCCCGTCCGGGCAGGCGGGACCGCCTGCGCGAGCTTGCCAGAGAGCTCACCGAGACCGCGGTCTCCTGCGGTTTTCCCGAGGAGCTGGGCGAACTGATCGCCTCGTCCCTGGGCACCGAAAAGACCATGGAGCGCATGATCCTTTACATGAAGAG
>JAFRWQ010000019.1 GCA_017437925.1 Bacillota bacterium | reverse complement strand
CTTGTTGACCACGACTATGGCCATGACCTTGCCTTCCTGCGAGGTCCTGACCACCAGGTGGCGGTATATGTTCTTGGGATGCTCCTTAAGAAAGGCCTGAAGGGCCCTCGCCAGGGCGCAGGCCGGGTCTTGCTGGATCAGGCAGTCTTCGACCGGTATGAGCTCGCGGGATCCGGCGGCGTAATAGCCCACCCTGCCCTTGACCACGGCGAATTCGGCCTTGTTGCGGTAGCGGAAGGGATGCTCCATGCCGATAATTGGCCTTACCAGAGGGTCTTCTATCCCCCCTATGCGCCTTAAGTTCTCTCTTACGAAGCTCTCCTTCCAGGAAAGCTGGGCTTCATACGAGAGGTTCCTTAAGCTGCAGCCTCCGCAGCGTCCGAAATACGGGCAGTCGGGCTCGACCCTGTCCGGTGAAGCCTCCTCTATACAAACGAGGCGCCCCTTCGCGAAGCGCCCCCTGTTTTCCGTGATCTCAGCCCTTACGACGTCGCCGGGGACCGCGCCGGGGACGAAGACCGCAAGGCCGTCCGCCCTGCCTATGCCTTCTCCCGCGCTGCCCAGGTCGTCTATCTTAAGCCTGACTTCGGTATCGATCTTCATCAGTAAGTCCTTCCGCTGCGTCTTCTCTCCAGCTCGTTCAGTATCTTCTTGCGAAGCCTGATGTCGCCCGGAGTGATCTCGACCAGCTCGTCGTCGTTGATCCACTCGAGGGCTTCCTCAAGGGTAAAGACCCTGTGTGGAGAGAGCTTGATGGCATCGTCGGAGCCAGCCGCCCTCATGTTCGATACCTTCTTGGCCTTGCAGGGATTGACTATCATGTCCTCGTTGCGGCTGTTCTGGCCCACTATCATGCCCTCGTAGACCTTTACGCCGGGCCCAACGAAGGTCTGGGCCCTTTCCTGGATGTTGTTGAGGGCGTAGGGAGTGGTCACTCCCTCCTCCTGGGCTATGATGGCGCCGGCCGCCCTTTCGGGGATCTCGCCTTTATAATCTTCATAGCCTGCGAAGCGTCGGACCATGGTGCCTTCGCCCCTGGTCTCGTTGATGAACTGGCTGCGGTAGCCCATGAGGCCCCTGGTGGGAGCGGTGTAGACAAGCCTCGAGCGGCCGTTCTTGCCGTCCATGGAGACCATTATGCCCTTTCTCAGGTTCAGGGCGGAGATGACCGAGCCGGAGTACTCGTCGGGCACTTCGATGACCACCTCTTCGACGGGCTCCTGCCTCTGGCCCTTATCGCCCTTCTTCCAAATGACCTCGGGCTTTGAGACCGCCAGCTCGTAGCCTTCCCTTCTCATCTGCTCGATGAGTATGGAAAGGTGCAGCTCGCCTCTTCCCGAGACCTTGAAGGCGTCGGTGGTGTCGGTGGGCTCGACCTTAAGGCCCACGTTGACCTCAAGTTCCCTCTCGAGCCTCTCCTTGATGTGGCGGGTGGTGACGAACTTGCCCTCTTTTCCTGCGAACGGGCTCTTGTTTACGATAAAATTCATGCTCAGAGTGGGCTCCTCGATGCTTATCGAGGGAAGCCCGACTATGTGGTCCTCATTGCAGAGGGTGTCGCCTATGGTAATGTCGGAGATGCCCGAGACCACGCAGATGTCGCCGCTGTGGACCTCGTTTACCGCGACCCTCTTCATGCCTCTGTAGACGAAGCATTCGTTGATCTTGCGGATGACGTAGCTTCCGTCGGGCTTGGCGACGGCGATCTGCTGGGCGGCCCTTATGGTGCCCTTGTCGATGCGGCCTATTCCCAGGCGGTCGATGTAGTCGTCGTAGGCAAGAGAGGATATCTGGAACTGCAGGGGCTCATCGTCATAGTCGGGATAGGGTCCGCACTGCTCTATTATGGTCTCAAAGAGAGGCGCGATGGTGAGGCCGTTCTGGCCTCCCGCGGCTTTTCTCACCTTGCTTCCGTCCACGCTCTCTATGGTTATGCCTTCGACTTCTTTGGGGTCTCTCACCACTATGCCCTGGCGGGCTATGCCGTAGAGTATGGGGAAATCCAGCTGCCTGTCGTTGGCCTCCAGGTCCATGAAGAGCTCGTAGACCTCGTCGACCACCTCGTCTATCCTGGCGTCCTTCTTGTCTATCTTGTTGATCAGAAGTATGGGGTTCAGGTCCTGCTCAAGGGCCTTTGAGAGGACGAAGCGGGTCTGGGGCATGGGTCCCTCGGAGCTGTCCACCAGCAGTATTACCGTGTCCACGGTCTTGATTATGCGCTCGACCTCGGACGAGAAATCGGCGTGGCCCGGAGTGTCGACAATATTGATTTTGTAATCCCCGTACATGACGGAGCAGTTCTTCGAATAGATGGTGATGCCGCGCTCGCGCTCCAGATCGTTGGAATCCATGACCTGGGCGACCATATCCTCGTTCTCCCTGAATATGCCGCTCTGGGCCAGGAAGGCGTCCACCAGAGTGGATTTGCCCGCGTCGACGTGGGCGATCACAGCGATGTTGATTATCTTTTCCTTTGCCATATGAATGCCTCTGCTGAAGAGTTCGTCTTATCAAAAAATAACTGTATAATTATATCACAAAGCCCCGCCGAATACCAGTCATATTTTGTGTAACTGCACGTTTACTTTCGCGCTTCGCCATGGTAAAATCTTCATGAGGTGG
>JAFRWQ010000018.1 GCA_017437925.1 Bacillota bacterium | reverse complement strand
TTCGATCTCGGAAACGTCGCCGTCGTTAAATTCGTCTATCCCGGCGGACGCTGGATAGTCGGTTATACTGTCGCCGAAAAGCTTCTGGGAAGCACCTGGGCCTACAACAGCGACGGAATGGTCTTTTCAAGCAATTTCATCGCTCCCGGGATCACCGATATAAACAATGTTTCGCGCTACTATATGGTCAGAGACGCCCTTGATTCGAAGGATATCGGCGATCTTCTCAAGAGGCTTGCCCGCATGAAGGTCGCGACTCCCTTCAGCTTCAACGCCGTGGATTCAAAGACCGGAGAGGCCGTGAACGTTGAAAAGGACGTCGAAAAGATCTACGTCACCTGGATAGGGGAGAAGTACGCCAGGTCCAACCACTTCACCTCGGCTCCCTACGCCCCGGTCCCGACCACCGGCAACACCATGTTCAGATACTGGAAGGCCAACGACCTGCTCTCGCAGCTCGATCCTAAAACGGCCGACATCTTCGCCTTAAGAGGCATACTGGACTTCGAAGGCCCCGACTACATGCACACCATCAATCTCTCGACCCTGACCAACGACACAAAAACAAAGCCTGTCACGGTCTGCAATCTCGCGTTCGACCAGAAGACAGGCAGGATATACTTCAGGGATTACATAGGTCATGAGGAGTTTGCCTGGGATTATAACGAGTTCAGGCCCAACTGCTAGACCCCGACGACTTCGCCCAGGACTTCCCCTATGGGGGCCCTTACGATCAGCGAAGCTTCGCTGTCCATGCCGGTCTCCGAAAGGTTTATGAGCACCAGCTTATCGCCCCTGTAGAAGTGGACGAAGCCGGCGGCGGGGTAGACCACCAGCGAAGTTCCCCCGACTATCAATACATCCGCGTTCTGAATAGCCTCGATCGACTGTTTTATGACCCTGTCGTCGAGGCTTTCTCCGTAGAGGACCACCTCGGGCTTGATCATGGCGCCGCAGCCGCAGAAGGGGACTCCGTCTTTGCAGTTCTTCTCATCCATGATGTAGTCCAGATCGTAATGCTTTCCGCAGCGGGTGCAGCGGTTCCTTAAGACCGATCCGTGGAGCTCAAGGACGTTTTTGCTTCCCGCCATCTGGTGCAGACCGTCTATGTTCTGGGTGATGACCGCTTTGAGCTTTCCCATCTCTTCGAGCTTTGCAAGGGCCAGATGGGCCTTGTTGGGCTTTGCCCAGGGGGCTATAAGGTTCTTTTTATAGTAATCGTAAAAGATCCTGGGATCCTTGCGGAAGAACCAGGTGTCGAGCAGCTCCTCGGGGCTGAGTCCGTACTCTGCCCTGGCCTTGTAAAGGCCCTTTTCGGAGCGGAAGTCGGGAATGCCGCTCTCGGTGGAAACTCCGGCTCCGCCGAAGAAAACTATGTTGCCGCTTTCGTCTATGATCTTTTTAAGAGCTTCGTACATTTGACGCCTCCGTTCCTTTTAAACGTATTTGTTCGCGCAAACATTATATCACCTCAAGAGGCCTCATATCCATCTCCAAAGCAACAAATTAAAGGTCTGTCCTCTTTACGCAAGGGGTGTTTTATGATATATTCTTTCGGAGAATGTTATCTCAAAAGGGATAGTTTTTTTAAAAGGGGTTAGAAAATGTCAGAAGAAACAAACAGCGTAACCACTGAAGCCGCGAAGACCGCGGCCGAGGAAAACAAGCCCGCGGAAACGCCCGCGGAAAAGCCTGCGGAGAAGCCCGTAAAAAGGACCCGCAGCACGGCGCGCAAGAAAAAGATACGCCGTCTCATCATCTGGCTCATAGTGCTGGCGCTTTTGGGGGGCGGCGGCTTTTGGGCATATCAGAAGTTCTTTAAGAAGGAAGCGCCGTCCAAGACCGCGCTCACCGATTTCGCTTACGTCGGTTCCATCACCTCCAAGGTCGAAGGCAGCGGCCTGACCAAGGCCAGAAACAGCAAGACCATCAGCGTTCCCTACCAGGGCACCATACTGGAGCTTCTGGTGGAGGAGGGCCAGCAGGTCTATGCCGGAGATCCCCTGTATACCGTCGATTCCCCCGCGGCCC
>JAFRWQ010000184.1 GCA_017437925.1 Bacillota bacterium | reverse complement strand
TTTCGGCGGGATCTCGCGCATGGCGTGCGATCTCTTCAGTATCTCGTCCGAAAGCTCCTTGAACCTTATGACCTCGGGCCTGTAGTGCACCATGAGGCTGGAGTACGCCGGCAGGGTCTCGGTAACGCCCTCTATAGGGTCTCTTTCAAGCTCCGCCTTGAGCATGAGCACCCTGCGGTTTATCTCCGGGCTTATCTCGCTGCCCATCTGCACGCTGACCGCCCGGTCCCCCGATATGAGTATCCTGATGCCTTCCATTTGCTGCTCCTTAGCGATAACTGTGTTCTGTGTCCGGCAGTCGGCTTCGCCGTTCGGACCGTAAAGATTATACATCCAAAAGCGTCCGCGCTTCAACGGCCGGAGCCTTTACGCCTTCGTTTTCTACCCTTTGCGGAGCCTTCCCCGAATAAAGCAGGCTATGGCGATGAGACCGAGATAGCCGGAGACCGTGTATATCGTTCCTACGAGGGCCGAGAAAGGAAGAAGCCCCAGAAGGAAAGTGACCGCGGTAACAGCGAAAGCGATAATATTACCCTTTTTCGTCCCCTGAACGGTGAGCTTTTCGCATATCATCCAGAGCATGGTGCTCGCCGTGGAGAATATGCCCATGAGAAGCAGCACGCTGAAGGCGGCGCCGAGGCCGTAAGAGATCCTTCCCGCAAGGTAAAGGGTCGGAACGCCCAGGGCCATGACGTCTTCGAGCCTGCTGAGCATCGCGGTGTTCATCAAAAGTATGCCCAGCATCAGTCCCGCCGTGCCCAGTACTGCGCCGAGAGACGCTTCCCTCCTCGTCGGAGCCTCCGCCCCCAGGGCCGAATAATATTTGGAGCCAGTCCAGAGGTTATACGAGACGTATAAAACGGCGGACAGCCACCAGAAAGGTACCGGACGGCGGGAAGCCAGAGCCTGCGCCGTCTTTTCGGTCATTTCGGAGCTCAAAGGCTCCCTGATCACGGTGAGAAGCCCCACCAGCAAAGTAAAACCCATCACCATGGGTCCCAGGAACGAAACGATCTTTACAAAACGCTTAAAGCCTATAACGTATGAAAAATAAACGAGCAGGGACATTATGAGGGATCCGGCGAGCCGCTCCAGCCCGTAGTATTCGTTGAGAGCGGTGCCCGCGCCCGAAAGCATGACCGAAAGAAGCCCGAACATATTGACGGGAAGCAGCCAGCTGTAGAAGCCGCCCAGCTTTTCGCCGCAGAAGAAGCGGAAGTGGTCGAAACCGGGATCGTTCCCGTGGGCCTGGCCGGCTTCGGTGACGGCCGTCCCTACAGCGAGAAAACCGGCGAGATTGACGAGCAGTATGACATAGCTCATATACCCATAGCTTGTAAAGAACTGAAATATCTCCTGGCCCGTGGCAAAGCCTGAGCCCATGACCCAGGCGGTATACGCGCCGGCTATGCTGAGAGTTTTTTTAGTCATCTTATGCGAGGAGTCCTGCGTATGCGGCGCAGCGGTCTAAAGATAGATTATGATAAGCCCCGTCAGCATGCCGAGTATGACCATCATGGCGGGGAGCTTCGACCTCCACATGAGTATGGATTCGGGAAGGAGCTCGCCGAAGACCACGTATAGCATGGCGCCGGAGGCAAAGCTTAAGGATATGACCAGGGCGGTGGGGCTTATGGTGCCGATGAGGAAACCCATGACCGCTCCCAGTATGGTGGGGGCTCCCGACAGGGCTGTCACGCCTACGGAACGCCGTCTGCTCATGCCGCCCGATATCAGGGGCACCGCTACCGCCATGCCTTCGGGTATATTGTGCAGGCCTATGACCAGGGCCATGATGAGCCCTCCCCTGTTGGAGAGTATGCTGTCGGCCGTCCTCGCGAAGGACGCTCCTATGACCATTCCTTCGGGCACATTGTGAAGGGCTATGGCAGCGGCCATAACGAGGCCCGCTATGAAGAGCCCGCTTCTGGGCTGGCGGCCCTCCCTGTGCTCCTGCAGATGGTTGGCGTGGGTGAGCTCCTCAAGGGAATCGGCGGTGCGGGGATGATTCTCGTCGATGTGGGCGATCTCGTGGTTGGTCGATCTGTCGATGAGGGCGTTGAGTATCGCTATCAGCGCAAAGCCCGCCGTAACTCCCAATACCACCAGCCACAGGTTGGAGACGCCGGTATCGGAGTTCAGGGCTTCCGTCAGAAGGTCAAAGCAGACCACAGCGGTCATGACCCCCGCCGCAAAGGAAAGCAGAAGGCTCACCGTCCTGTCGGAGTCCTTCCTGAACATGCAGGAGATCGCCCCGCCCAGGCCGGTCCCGCCCACGCCGGCGATGAACGTTATCATGATCAGAGGCCAGATCGAATGCATAAGCTTACCCCATTTCAACATCTGAAAGAGAGATACCGATAAATTATATCATGTTCTGCACTATCGTTAAAGGGTTCTTAAAGAGTCTGTTTACTTTACTTTCGAAGACCCGCGGAGGCTGCGCGCCCCGCCGGCCGCCAAGCTCCTGTTGTTTTTACCGCCCGCATATAGTACGATTAATGTTGTGAAAACCTTCTGCTCCGCCCTCCCGTAACCGCATAGGGAAAGGGCCGAAGCGGAAGCAGCCTTTGAGGGCGCCCGGCAGGCGCCGTTGCACAAGGAGGACCCATGAGGATCGCGGTCATAACCGGCGCTTCGGCCGGCATAGGAAAAGAAATGGTCACGGCCATAGACAAGGCCCTGAGCTTCGACGAGCTTTGGGTCATAGCGAGAAGAAAGGAAAGGCTCGAAGAGCTCAAAGGCCTCTGCGGCACCCCTGTAAGGAGCATAGCCCTTGACCTCACCGATGAAGACTGCATAAGGGAGTACCGGGCTTTCCTTACCGTAGAAAAGCCGGACATAGGTCTTCTGGTCAACGCCGCGGGCTGCGGGATCTTCGGTCCCTTTGAGGAAAGAGAGCTGGACAGCCTCCTTAACAGCGCAAAGCTCAACGACCTGGCCCTCACCGCCATGTGCCGGGTGAGCCTTCCGTATATGGGAGAAGGCTCCGCCATCGTGAACCTGGGCTCAAATTCTGCCTGGCAGCCGGTGCCCTGGCAGGCGGTCTACGGGGCGAGCAAGAGCTACGTGCTGAACTTTTCAAGGGCCCTGGGGCGAGAACTCAAAAAGCGCGGCATACACGTCATGTGCGTCTGCCCCGGCTGGATAAAGACCGAATTCCAGCAGAACGCGGACCACGACAAATATATACGTTACGTGGACCGCTGGTACGAGGCATCAGAGGTCGCCGAGCAGGCTGTCAAAGACCTGGCCAAACGCAGGACCGTCTCCATACTCGGCGCTCCGGTGCGCCGCCAGGTCAGGCTGGTCAAATTCCTCCCCGTCAAACTCGTGATGGATATCTGGTGCAGGCAGCAGGGCATAGAATAAGGGCCCGAAAGGACAGTAATGAACACATCCGGCAAGACCGACAAGGGGCAGCTGCCCGACTATGAAAAGATCTTCGACTTAAGGGACGGCAAGATCAACGTCCTGCTTCTGGGCACCTCAGGCGCGGGAAAAAGCACCCTGATCAACGGCGTCCTCTGCGACGAATACGCCCAGACCGGCGAATGGAGGGCCATAACCGACAGGATCAGAGTCTATCAGAAGGACGACACCCCCATACGCATGATAGACACTGTGGGCTTCGAATTCTCAAAGAAGCAGCAGCGCAGGATACGCAAAGAGCTCAAAGCTTTCATCAAAGGCGCCGTGAAGGAGCGCTCCGCCGAGAGCCTCATGCACATGATATGGCTGTGCATAGACGGTACGGTAAGGAGGCTCGACCCCGAGATACTGGAATACACCAGGGACATAGCCCGCGTCTGGGAGGGCATACCCATCATCGTGGTCATAACCAAGTCTTATTCCGAGCCCGAGATCGAAGAAAACGTTGAGAACATACGAAGGACCCTGGGCAGCTGCAAACGCGCTAAAGACCTCAACATCAAGAGTGTGATCCCGGTGGTCGCCAAGGCCTATCCTGTGGACGAGGACCACATAGTCCGGCCCATGGGCCTGGATGTCCTGGTGGACAGCACTTTGAAATACGGTCCCGAAGGCCTTGAAAAGGCAAGGACCGGCGCAAAGCAGCTGGACGCCAGGATCAAAAAGAGCATGGCCTACAGCCTCATAGCGGCCAATTCGGCCGCCGCCGGGGTGGTCGGAATGGTGCCTGTCCCGGTGCCCGACGCCGCAATACTCGTCCCTCTTCAGACAAGGATGATCAAAAAGATCTCGGGCATCTTCGGCATCAAGAGCGGCATAGTGGCAGACGACATCGCGAAGAGCCTGCTGAAAGCGGGCGCAGTCACCATGCTGGCCAAGCAGATACTGAACTACCTCAAGGGCATACCGGTCCTGGCAGCAGCCGGGGTCGTGCTCAACGCCGCGGTGGCGGGCCTCATAACCCTGATCATGGGTTCGGTCTGCGCGGAGCTTGCCGAGGGAGTCTTCCTGGGAAAGATAGACCCCGAAAAGACCGACTGGCTCCAGGAAGCGAGCAAACTCTACGGCAAGCACATGCCAAAGCTCCTGGATTCCTTCGGCCAGAGCATGAGCAAGGTCAGCGACGAGATCTCGGCGGACCAGGTCTTCGACATAATAAAGAAGCTCCTCTTCAAACCCCAGAAGGACGAAGGAGAAGCTTCAAAATAGGATGAATCGATAAAGCCGCGAAGCTCTCATGGGCTCCGCGGCGTTTTTTTAATAGCACCTGAATATGATTGCGGCGGCTTCGGCACGGGTCATGCTCTTTGCCGGGTTGATTTTTCCGTTGGACCCGTCGACTATGCCCTGTCCCAC
>JAFRWQ010000183.1 GCA_017437925.1 Bacillota bacterium | reverse complement strand
TGATGGGACACAGAGGCTGCCGTCTGGCCGTCACCTTCCCCGAGATCGCCGTCATGCAGACCCGCGCCATCATCAAGGCTGCCATCGCGGTCAACGCCAGGTGCGGATACCACGTCGAGCCCCAGATCATGGTGCCCCTGGTTGGCGAGGTCAAGGAGCTCAAGTATGTCAAGGACATCATCTGCAAGACCGCCGATGAGGTAATCAAGGAAGCGGGAGTCGAGCTCAAGTATCTGGTCGGAACCATGATCGAGATACCAAGGGCTGCCCTTACCGCGGACGAGATCGCGCAGGAAGCCGAGTTCTTCAGCTTCGGCACCAACGACCTGACCCAGATGACCTTCGGCTTCTCCAGAGACGACGCCGGAAAGTTCCTCGGAGACTACTACAACAGGAAGATCTACGAGAACGATCCCTTCGCCAAGGTCGACCAGGTCGGCGTAGGCAAGCTGGTCAAGATGGCCTGCCAGATGGGCAGAGCCACCCGTCCCGACCTGCACCTGGGTATCTGCGGCGAGCACGGCGGAGATCCCAGCTCCGTGGAGTTCTTCCACAAGGTCGGACTGGACTACGTCTCCTGCAGCCCCTTCAGAGTGCCCATCGCAAGACTGGCCGCAGCCCAGGCTGCCATCAAGGACGAGCAGTAGCATGACCGCCGCCCGTTCGGGCTTCCGCCTTCCGGCAGCAGGCTGAACAGGCAAACAAACAACAAAACAAAGGCGCTTCCTCGAAAGAAGAAGCGCCTTTTTGAAAAGAAGGAGGTAAAGACCGTGGCATTTGAAAACATAGAAGAAGTGAGCGACAGGCATCTTCACATCCTCTGGATCAACGGGGATCCGGTGACATCAGAGGATATGGTGCTCATGTATTCCCGCAACTCCATGCTCAGGGGCTGGTGGGACAAGGTCACCGTCGTGATCTGGGGAGCTCCGCAAAAACTTATCTTTGAAAATGAGGCCGTGCTGGCCAAGCTGCGCATAGCTAAGCTTGCCGGGGTCGAATTTACCGCCTGCGTCGCCTGCGCCCTCGACCTCGGCGTAAAGGAAAAGCTGGAGGAAGAAGGCATCGAGGTGATCCCCTGGGGAGTCAAGCTCACCCAGCTGATCCAAAACGGCAGACCTTTGATCACGCTGTAGAACTGCCCGTATTTTAGACATGAAAAAGCTCCGCCGGTCCTGCCGGCGGAGCCTTTGCGTTACTTGATGTTGTTTATCGGTGTGAGCTTGAGGTACTCTTCAAGCGGCGCGTCGTTCATGACCAGCTGTATGATCTGGCGGCCCAAGGGCAGGAGCTCTTCGGTGTCGAACTGCTTTAATTCCTGCTTGAAGTAGTCGGTGAGTATCCTGGCTCCCGCGTCGTAGCCCTGTTCGCCCAGGCGGCTCTGCAGCTCGGGGCGCAGGAAGGTCTGACGTATGTACTGGCCGTTGACCTTCATCTCTTCGAGGGAATAGCCGAAGAGCGGGCAGCGGGCGGGGATGAGGTGGCGCCTGCGCACCTGTCCGACGCGGCGGGCCAGGTATTCGCGGGTGAGCCACTCGCCCATGAAGCCCACCTGGTAGGCTCCGATGTGCTGGTTGGGTATCAGTATGTTGAGGGTGTTGGGGGTGTTTATCATCTGCTCCAGCAGCAGGTTGGCCTGGGTGACCTTCTTGCCCGTGCAGAAGGGCCAGTAGGAGCCGACGCCCTCGGTCTTCAGTGCGTTGGCACTGCCGCTCGTATCGCTGATAGAGGGGTTCTTAAAGCCGCGGGGCGAGATCAGGCGCCATACCCAGGCGAGGGAAGAGGGCACGATCTGCAGCATGCCCATGACTCCGTAGCTGGGTTCGGCCGCAGTCGAGGGCGGCATGCGCACGCCGAAGGAGCGGATGTTGACCTCTACGGGCTGGTTTCCGGGGATAATGTCGTTGACCAGCTCTCTGGGGATGATGACCCTGGGGTTGGCGCAGGGCTTGCCGTTGGAGTCGGGATAGTGCTCCCAGGGCAGGCAGGTCGCGCCGGGGACTCCGTCCATGTTGAGGAATTCCAGGGGCCTTTCGGGATGTATGCTTATCTTCTCGTATTCGGGATTGCTGCCGTAGGCGGTGTCCCCGTCCATGCGCAGGAACCAGCCCTCCTCGGCGTCGGCTATGACAAGGCTTCCGGAATTGCCCTGAAAGCTCGGGTGCGCCATGACCATGTCGTCGGCTATGGGGTGGAGCCTGCAGGTCTCGTCCACGCTGATGTAGTATTTCTCGCCGGTCTGGGTGTGGGTGCCTATCAGGACTCTGTCGTCGTCCTCTTTGGGTATGTCTTCCAGCATCTCGCTCTTGCCGCCGCCGGAGGCTCCTTCGTGCATGAATACTATCTCGTTCTCATACGGGGTCTCGACCAGGACGGCTGAAGCGTGGTTGGTCACCCAGCCTTCGTGCTCGCCTATGTCGAGAAGTATCGAGAAGACGCCTTTTTTGGCGGAGGGGCCGGGATAGAGGTTGTAGGAGAAGACTTCGTGGAGCTCCTCGGAGCGGTTGTGCACGACCACCTGCCTGCCGCCGAAATGGGTGTGGCGGAAGGGCGGGGCGACGTACAGTATGGAGCGGGGCGAGAAGTCGTCGGGAAGGTCGGTGATGGTGATGTAGCCCTGCATGCCGGCCAGGGCGTAGGCGAAGAAGGCCGCGTTCTGGGGGCAGATCATCAGGCTGTCGTAGCCGTAGAAATGGCCGCCGGCCCTGAAGGGCAGGAGTATGAGCTGCTGCTTTGAAAGCCAGTCAAGGGTCTGGGTTCTGAGATCCGCGAACGGGTAGCCGTAGATGTCCTGAAAGCGGGGCTTGTCGGTGGGAAGATCGTCGCCTATGCGCATGCAGTCCGGATCGCGCTTGCGCATGTAGTCCTCCATGAAGTTGACTACGGGTCCGTTCTTGGCGCGGATGACGTCGGCTTCCTTGACCAGACCGACGCCTTCGATCCTGTAGCTGACGTCGTATCTGTCGGAATGAGAAGGGCCGTAGCAGAGCTCGTGGAGCTCCTCATAGCTGTCGGGGAATACGACGCTGCGGGCCTTCTTTATGGTCTCCATCAGATCCTGAGGGATATGAAACTTTTCGAAGTATGAATTGGTGATCATTTTTCAGCCTCCATACTGATGCGATATATTGCATGCTACATTATACCTTGCCGGCGAGAAGATTTCAAGACGCTGCTCATCCCTATTTTTCGTATAGATGGCAGGGTTCTATAAAAAGGACAGAATGATCCTTCCGCGCCCCTGTAATCAAAACTTAACTTTGCGCGTATTGATTCCCGCTGCCCGCGGTGATATCATCACTGCGTAACGGGGTATGGAGCCCCGAAGGGAGAAAAATGACTTTCATCGTATCGTCCGATTCAACAGCGTTTCCGCGCCGGCCTCTTTGCCACGAAGGCAACGGGCCTGTGTTTGCGTACGCGGATAGGATGAGAGCAGAAGATATGCTGCCATAGTGTGAAAAAGCAGTAAAAAACGCGATCAGCCGCTCGTCTTATCCCAAGACGGGCGGTTTTTAGTTAAGGAGGGCCGGGCAGAGGACCCGGAGCAAATCAAGATGAACGATGTTTTGGAGATTAGGGGCAGGGTCGCAACCGCCCTTGTATACGCAAAAGTTATAGAAGACATGGCGATAAGCCAGATACAGCGCATGTGCGACTATGGGCTCACTGAGGGCAGCAGGATAAGGATCATGCCCGACGTCCACTCCGGCGTGGGATGCACCATAGGCACCACCATGACCGTATATGACAAGGTCTGCCCCAACATAGTGGGAGTCGACATAGGCTGCGGCATGTACACCGTAAAGCTGAACAAAAAAGAACCCGATCTAGCCGGGATCGACGAAGCCGCCCATTTCATACCCTCGGGCATGAACGTCTGGGAGGGCAGGGCCGAGCGCTTTGATCTTACCGGACTCAGGTGCTTCAGAGAGCTTAAAGATACCAAAAGGCTCGAAAGGTCTTTGGGCACCCTGGGCGGAGGCAACCACTTCATCGAGGTGGACGTTTCTTCCGACGGGACTAAATACCTGGTGATACATTCCGGCTCCAGAAACCTGGGCAAGCAGGTCGCAGAGATATACCAAAGGCTGGCCGTGGACCTGCACAGCGGAAAAGAGGATTACTTCGGAAGGCGCGAAGAGATCATACGCAGCTTTAAGGAGCAGGGCAGGAGGAGCGAGATCCAGGCTGCTTTGGCGGAGCTTAAGAAAGAGTATGACAGCCGCGAGCCCGAGGTCCCCCGCGACCTCTGCTGGCTCTACGGGCAGTTCCTGGACGACTATCTGCACGACGTGGAAATATGCCAGCGCTTCGCGAGAAGAAGCAGGGAGAAAATGGCGGAGATCATACTTGAAAGGGCGGGTCTCAGCTCCTGCGGCGCCTTCCACACCATCCACAACTACATAGATACCGACGAAATGATATTGAGAAAGGGCGCCATCGCGGCCCACAAGGGTGAGCTGGTCCTCATACCCATCAACATGAGGGACGGCAGCGTGCTGGCCAGGGGCAGGGGCAATGCCGAGTGGAACTTTTCCGCTCCTCACGGCGCCGGCCGCATCATGTCCAGGGCAAAGGCTAAGGAGAGCCTGAGCCTCGAAGAATACAGGAAGACCATGGAGGGGATATACACCACCTCGGTCAGCGAGGGCACCATAGACGAAGCCCCCATGGCCTA
>JAFRWQ010000182.1 GCA_017437925.1 Bacillota bacterium | reverse complement strand
GTGACCATGGCAAAGGAGGAGACAAACGATTACGAGAGCGACCTCTGGCTGCTGGAGGACGGAAAGACCAGAAGGCTCACCACCAGCAGGGACGTAAGGACCGCACTGTGGCTTGACGAAGACAGCCTCATGTTCGCCTCGGCAAGGGATCCCAGGACCAAGGAGGCCCTGAAAAAGAAGGAGCAGCTGACCGTTTTCTACAGGCTGGACCTCAATGGCGGCGAGGCCCAGGAATGCATGAGGCTCCCCCTCACCGTTCTCGATATCAAGAAGATGGAGGGTGGATTCGCGGTCCTCGCCAAGTACGATATGCGCGAAAAGAGGGACGACGCCTACGAGGTATTCGAGGAGATCCCCTTCTGGATGGACGGCAAGGGCTTTACCGACGGTCTGCGCAGCAGGCTCTATCTGGTAAAGGACGGAAAGCCCGAACCGGTCACCGGCGAGAACGAGCAGGTCGGCGGTTTTGCCGTCTGCGGCGGCAGCGTGATCTACAGTTCCCACTGCTACGACAAGGTCTTCAGCCCCTGCTCAGGGATAACCCTCCTTGAGAACGGAGAAAAGAAGGTCCTGGCGCCGGACGGGACATGGCAGGTCAGCTGGGTGAACTTCCTTGACGGGCAGCCTGTCGCTTCCATGACGGACGGAAAGCTCCACGGCATCGGTGAGATCCCCAAGGTCTACTCCCTCGGGGAGAACGGCCCCGTCAGGCTCTTTGAGAAGGACGAGGTCGCCGGGAGCGGAGTCGGCGGAGACTCTACCTACGGCGGCGGAGCAAGGACCGCCTTCGACGGCAGGGCCCTTTATTATCTCACAGCCTGCGACCTTAAGACTGCACTGAGAAGATTCGAGAACGGCGCCCTCACAACCGTCTGCGAGGTCAAGGGCTCCATCGACTCGATCACCGTGAAGAACGGCAGGATCCTGGCAGCCTGCACCGCCGAGGACAGGCTCTCCGAGCTCTACGAGATCAAAAACGGCGAATTAGTAAGGCTCACCGGCTTCAACGACGAGCTGGCTGAAGAGACCGAGATCCCCCTGCCCGAGCCTCTGTCCGTGATGAACGACGGCTGGCAGATCAACGGCGCGGTCATAAAGCCCGCCGGCTTTGAAGAAGGAAAGACCTATCCCGCGATCCTTGAGATCCACGGAGGCCCCTTCGGAGCCTATGGCACTCCCTATCACCACGAGATGCAGATGCTGGCCGCAAAGGGCTACTTCGTCTTCTACTGCAACCCCAGAGGAGGCGACGGCAGAGGAAGCGATTTCGCCGAGCTCAGAGGAAAGCTGGGCACCATCGACTACAGCGACATCATGGCCTTTACCGACAAGGTCCTGGAGACCTACCCGATGATCGATAAAAACAGGCTGGGCGTCACCGGCGGAAGCTACGGAGGCTACATGACCAACTGGATCATCGGCCATACCGACCGCTTCGCGGCCGCTGTGAGCTGCCGCAGCATCTCCAACTGGCTTGCCCAGAACCTCTACACGGATATCGGCCTTGGCTACGGCGAGGAGATCGTTCAGGGCGACGTGTGGAGAGATCCCCAGGTGGT
>JAFRWQ010000181.1 GCA_017437925.1 Bacillota bacterium | reverse complement strand
GGTTATCTCTCCGCTGTTTTTGGCTCCGCCGCTGTGGAAGCCGTAGACCACGTCGCAGTCGTCGACGGCGCCGTCTTCTACCATCCCAAGGGCCCCTCCGGGCAGCTTTTCCTCGGCGGCCTGGAAGAGGAATTTGACCCTGCCCCTGATCAGATCCTTGTGCTCCGCCAGCAGTTTCGCGAAGCAGAGGAGGGTGGCGCAGTGGCAGTCGTGGCCGCAGGCGTGCATGACTCCGTCGATCTGGGAGGCGTAGGGAAGGCCGGTGCATTCCTGTACGGGAAGGGCGTCGATGTCGGCTCTGAAGCCCACGGTGGGTCCGGGCTCGCTGCCTTCGAGTATGCCCACTACGCTGGTGCCGCTGATGCCGTCCATTATGGCGACTCCGTTCTGCTTTAAGAAGGCCTTGATGAAGGCGCTGGTCTCGTCCTCTTCAAAGGAAAGCTCCGGATGCATGTGGAGCTGCTTGTAGAGCTTGATCTGAAGGTCTTTGTATTCGGCGCATACGGCCTTTACCGTTTCTTTCATGCTGTCGTTTCCTTTCTTACTGCTTGTCTTCGTATTCCGTGGTGATCTCGGCGTTGTCGCGGAGGAACTTCATGGTCTTCTCCATGATGATGTCCGGATCGAACTCGTTTGGGGCCACGGCATTTCTGATCAGTTCGAGGGGCATCTTGAGGCTCTTGGCCAGGGCGGCGATGCGGGGCTCCCTTTCCTCGTCGGTGACCGTGATCCCTTCGGCCTCGGCTATGGCGGGAAGCAGCTCCCTGACGTGGAGGTTCCTCGCGGCGGTGTCGTGAAGGCCCGTCTTAAAGTCTTCCTCGGTCATTTTGGCCAGTTCGTAGAACTCCTCTCTTTTCATCTGCCTTCCGGTCAGGTTCAGGGCCATGGCGTCGACGAGGCTTCCGATCTCTTCAAGGACCGCGTCCTCATCGGGGGTCCATGGGTTGGCTTCGCAGACCGCGTCCAGGATCTCCTCCATCACGTCGTTGTCAGCCTCGGCCAGGGCGCGCTCTTCAAGCTGCCTTCTGATCTCTGCGCGCACCTCGTCAAGGCTGTCAAGACCGAAGATCTCGCGGGCAAAGAACTCATCCAGCTTCCTCTCAACGTTCTTGTGGATGGCGTTGACAGTGCATTTAAATACGGCGTCTTTTCCTGCCAGCTCTTTGGCGGCGTAATCATCGGGGAAGGTTATATTCACGTCCTTCTTTTCTCCGATAACGGTGCCGACCAGCTGGTCTTCGAAGCCGGGGACGAAATTGCCCGAGCCGAGGACGAGCTGATAGTTGGAAGCGGTCCCTCCCTCGAACTGCTCTCCGCCGCAGAAACCCGCGAAATCGAAGGTCAGGATGTCTCCGTAGGCTGCCGGCCTGTATACGGGCACGGGCTGGGGATTGCTCTTCCTCACCTGCTCGAGGGCTGCGGCCACGTCTTCGTCGCTGACCCCGGCCGGCTTTCTTACGGCCTTTACGCCTTTATAATCTTTAACGGTCATGATTCCTCCTTTAAGAACTCGTATTTGGACCATTGTAACATAAGCGGAGGCTTTGTGGGAGGGGTCTGCAAATGTCTTCTAAACGGACATTTATTGCGCAGCTATCCTCTTGCCTTGAAGCCCCGCCGGTTATAAACTTGTAAAGATGGATAGGGACATTCTGAAAAAAGCCTTCATAGCTTCGGTGCCGGTGATGAGCGGTTACGAGGTGCTGGGCATAGCCTACGGAGTGCTGGCAGGCACCAAGGGCATCACCGCCCTTCAGGGGGTCGGCATGAGCCTCATAGTCTACGCGGGCTCCCTTCAGTTCGTGCTCATAAGCCTCATCTCGCAGGGGGCTTCACTTATCACAGTCGCCCTGACCTCGCTTCTGGTCAACGCCCGCCACCTGTTCTACGGCCTTTCCATGATAGACAGGTACAAGGACGCCGGCAAAGCCAAGCCCTACCTGATACATACTCTGACCGACGAGACCTACTCCCTGGTCTGCAGCGTCCCCGACGATATTCCAGAAGAAAAGCGCATAAAGTACTGCCTTCTGG
>JAFRWQ010000180.1 GCA_017437925.1 Bacillota bacterium | reverse complement strand
TCTACAAGAAGATGACCTTCCAGCAGAAGACCCTGGACGAGATCTTCGACCTCACCGCAGTCAGGATCATCGTGGACAGCGTGAAGGACTGCTACGGGGTCCTGGGCGCCGTCCACACCCGCTGGAAGCCCATACCCGGCCGCTTTAAAGACTACATAGCGATGCCCAAGCCCAACAACTACCAGTCGCTGCACACGACGGTAATAGGGGACAACGGCAATCCCTTCGAGATCCAGATCAGGACAGTCGAGATGCACCGCATCGCAGAATACGGTATCGCGGCTCACTGGAAATACAAAGAAGGCATCAAGAGCGACGACGAGGAGACCAAGCTGGCCTGGCTCAGGCAGACCCTCGAATGGCAGCAGGAAGTCAGCGATTCCAAGGATTTCGTCGATACCCTGAAGATGGACCTCTTCAGCAACCAGGTCTTTGTATTTACTCCCAAGGGCGACGTGATGGAGCTTCCCGCCGGGTCGACGCCCCTCGACTTCGCCTTCAAGATACACACCGCCATAGGCTACAAGTGCACCGGCGCCAAGGTCAACGGCAGGATGGTCACCATAGACTACGAGCTCAAAAACGGCGAGATAGTCGACATAGTGACCTCGGCCGCCTCCAAGGGCCCCAGCATAGACTGGCTCAAGATAGTCAAGACCAACTCGGCCAAGAACAAGATACGCCAGTATCTCAAGAAGGAGAACAAGAACGGCAACGCCGACAAGGGCAAGGATATGCTCGAGAAGGCGGTGCGCAAGAAGAACCTGGACGTCAAGGAGGTCCTCAAGACACAGTACCTGAGCAGGGCGGCCAAGTCCATGAGCTACAACTCCATAGACGACCTCTACAACGCCGTGAGCTACGGCGGAGCGGTGCTGACCAAGACAGTGAAGCTCTGCGCCGACTTCTACCGCGAGGACATCCAGGCCGCCTTAAAGGAGCAGGAAGAGCTCTTAAACAAGACCGAGGAGAAGAAGCCGGTCAAAAAGCGCCCCACCAGCAAGGGTGTGAAGGTCATGGGCGTGAGCAACCTGCAGGTCCGCTTCGCCGGCTGCTGCAACCCCATACCCGGTGACGAGATCATAGGCTACACCACAAAGGGCAGGGGAGTCTCGATCCACCGAGCCGACTGCGTGAACCTCCAGTCCCTCCCCGAAGAGGAGAAGGCCCGCTTCATCGAGGTCTCATGGGACGAGGCGGACCTGGGCATGACCTTCGACGCCAGGATCAACATAGTCGCAGAAGACCGCAAGGGCCTCATGGCTGATATTTCAAAGATCTGCGAGGATATGGACATAAATATCAGCAGCGTCAACATGAAGAGGGACAAGACCGGGATAGCGACCGTGGAGCTGGTCCTGGCCCTCACAAGCACCAGAGACATACAGAAAGTCATGGCCCGCTTCATGCAGATCAAGAGCGTAGTCGACGTCTACAGAACCAGTTAGGAGAGACATGGAATTCACCTGCTACGAAAACGGTCCCTTTACGACCAACACATACCTGGTATATGAGCCCGGCACAGCCGACGGCTTCGTCATAGATCCCGCGACCCCTTATAAGCCCCTCCTGGAGGGCATAAAGAGCAGGGGGATAGACCTGAAATACATAATCCTTACCCACGGCCATTACGACCACACCGGCGGCATCGAAAAGCTTAAGGAGCTTTATCCCGGGGTCAAGGTCGTCGCGTCGGTAAAGGAGCACGATTTTCTCGCCAGCCGCAAGATGAGCTTCGCCAAGGCGCCCATTTACGCCGACATCGAGGTCGAAGACGGCGAGGAGATGGACATAGGCTCCATGCACCTTAAGTTCATATCGACCCCGGGCCATACTCCCGGAGGCCAGTGCGTGCTTATCGGCAAGTGGCTCTTTTCGGGGGATACCCTGTTCTTCGGAAGCGTCGGAAGGACAGACCTCTGGGGCGGCGACTTCGACACCGAGATGAGGTCGATCAGGGAAAAGCTCCTGGTGCTGGGAGACGACGTGAAGGTCTTTCCGGGCCACGGTCCCGCTTCTACCATAGCCTTCGAGAAGGAGAACAATCCTTTTGTATAGGATAGCTGTCGCGGGCGAAAAAGATAAATACGAGCTGGCTGAACTGGCCAAGATGTTCATACCCGGCTCCTCCTTTGAGATGAGCTTTGAAGAAGGCTTTTCGGAGGCAGCCGACCTTGTCGTACCCGCAGAAGGCAGCAAGAACGACAAAAAGAGACTGCTCTACGCCTTTCTCAAAGGAAAGACGGGAAAGGACCTGGACTGGGGCATACTGACCGGTGTAAGGCCCGGCAAGCTATACAACGAGCTTAAGAGGGCGAAGGGCAGGGAAGAGGCCGAAAGGGAGCTTACCGAAGATTACTACATCTCGGCCGAAAAGCTGGCCCTTTTAAGAGGGGTAAGCGAGGCGCAGGCAGAGCTCTCCTACGACAGGGATCCTTCCGGCTGCGGCGTCTACGTGGGCATACCTTTCTGCCCGACAAGATGCTCCTACTGCTCATTCACCTCAAACAAGATGAACGAAAAGGGCTGCAGGGCCTATCTTGAAGCGCTTTTTGTTGAAATATCCGCGGTTTGCGATATTATGAAGAGTAAGGGACTCTACGCCGAGTCCGTGTATATAGGAGGAGGAACGCCCACAAGCCTTGACGAACCGGAGTTCGAAAGGCTGCTTTCTGTTGTCTCGGACAGCTTCGTCAGCCCGAAGTGCCGGGAGTTCAGCGTGGAAGCGGGAAGACCCGATACCATCACCGCAGGAAAGCTCAGGCTCATAAGAGAGTACGGCGCGGGACGTATCAGCATCAACCCCCAGTCCATGAAGCAGCGCACTCTGGATCTGATAGGCCGCAGCCATACTCCCGAAGAGATAATCGGCGCCTTCGGCCTTGCGAGAGCAGCCGGGATACCGGTAATCAACGCCGACCTTATAACCGGGCTTCCCGAAGAAGAGCCTGAGGATTTCAGGAACACTCTTAAGGCCATAATGGCTCTGGAGCCTGAAAACATAACGGTCCACACCCTTTCGGTAAAGAAGGGGTCGCGCCTCATAGAGGGCGATTCCGAGTACAATTACCGCTACGCGGGAGTCGTAAGGGAGATGCTGGATCACGCTTCAAAGGCTCTTACTGAGGCGGGCTACAGGCCCTACT
>JAFRWQ010000179.1 GCA_017437925.1 Bacillota bacterium | reverse complement strand
TTCGGTCCAGGACGCTCTTTCGGGCCTTCAGGTGCTGCTGGTCGTGACCTTCGGCTGCGTCTTCTGCGTGAGGGGGACCATGACCGCGGGAGATCTCGTCGCCTTCATATCGTACAATTCCATGCTGGCCTGGCCCATCAGAAGGCTGGGGCGCATGCTCATAGAGATGAGCAAGGCCGACGTGTCGCTGGCGAGGATAGCCTACATCATGGACGAACCGGCGGAGCCCGCTTCCGAAAAGGCCCTTGAGCCTCCCATGAACGGCGACATCGTCTTCGATCACGTGAGCTTTTCCTACGAGGGCGGCAGCGAGATCCTGCGGGACGTCAGCTTCACCGTAAAGGCCGGCTCCACCCTGGGCATACTGGGCGGCACCGGCAGCGGCAAATCGACCCTCATGCTGCTCCTCGACAAGATGTACCTCCTGCCCGAAAACAGCGGCAGCATCAGCGTGGGCGGAGTCGACATAAAGGACATCGATACCGAGTACCTGCGGAAAAACATCTCGATGGTGCTGCAGGAGCCCTTCCTTTTCTCCCGCAGCATAGCGGACAACATCGCCATAAGCAGCAGGAACATAGGCATAGACCGGGTCCGCGAGGCGTCCAAGGCGGCCAGCCTCGACGAGAGCGTGAAGGAATTCTCCAAGGGCTACGATACCTTCGTGGGCGAGAGGGGAGTGACCCTCTCGGGCGGCCAGAAGCAGAGGACCGCCATCGCAAGAGCCCTCGTTTCCCCCGCTCCCATCATGATATTCGACGATTCCCTCTCCGCGGTCGACACCGAGACCGACGCCAGGATCAGGGGAGAGCTTCAGAAGCGCTTCGGCTCATCAACCACCATACTCATATCCCACCGCCTCACGACCCTCTCCAAGGCCGATCACATCATAGTGCTGGACGGAGGCAGGCTCATAGAGCAGGGAAGCCCCGAGGAGCTCAGGACCTCGGGCGGCATCTACCAGCGCATATACGAGATACAGTCGGGGACCGCTCCCGCGGAAGCCCCGGGAAAGGAGGCCGCCCGTGAATGATCAGACGGACAGGACAAAAGACCACGGCAGCCTGCCCTTCTTCGGCATACCCAAGATGATGTACCTCGTCAGGAGGTTCCGCAGGGATCTCGCCGTAGTCATCATTTCGACCGTCGTCTTCGGCGTAATGGAGGTGACCTTCCCGGTCCTGCAGCGCTACGCTCTCAACCGCTTCGTGGAGGGCGGGACCCTTGACGGCCTCGGCGGATTCGTTCTTGCCTATATCGTCGTCATCGCCGTCATGGCCTACTCCGGCTACATAAACTGCAAGGTCTGCATGGCGACCGAGCTTCGCATGAACACCGTGATGCGCAACGACGCCATGGCCCACCTGCAGAAGCTCTCCTTCGATTACTACAACACCAACAGCGTGGGCTACATCCACGCCCGCGTCATGAGCGACACCGGCCACATAGGGGAGACCCTGACCTGGAACCTCAACGACGGCATCTTCTTCAGTCTGACCGTCATCGGTTCCATCGCGGTCATGCTCTCCATAGACCCGAAGCTCACGGCCATGATACTGGTGATAGTGCCGGTCATCAGCGTCTTCTACGCCCTCTTCCAGGGGAAGCTCTTCAGGCTCAACCGGCAGGTGAGGGAGATCAACTCCCGCATCACCGGCCAGTTCAACGAGGGCATCACCGGGGCCAAGACCATAAAGTCCCTGGTCATAGAGGACCGCATATTCGAGGATTTCGAGAGCGAGACCGAGGCGATCTTCAAAAAGTCCATGGAGGCGGCCAGGCTCAAGGGAGTCTTCAGGGCCGTCACCGGCATGGCGGCGTCGGCCGCCCTTGCCATAGTGCTCTGGCAGGGAGGCCTCATCGCCAAAGAAGAGATAGGGACCT
>JAFRWQ010000178.1 GCA_017437925.1 Bacillota bacterium | reverse complement strand
GCAGCGTCTGCGGCGAGAAGATAGGGCTCTTCGGGAACCGCAAGCTCGAGGACGGCAATCTCTGCAAGAGCTGCGCCTCAAGGCTTTCTCCCTGGTTCTCGGACAGAAAGTCCAGCACCGTGGCCGAGATCAGGGAGCAGCTGGCCTACAGAGAAGCCAACAAAGAAAAGGTCGCCGCCTTCGATCCCACCAGGACCCTGGGACGCGATACCAAGGTCATGTTCGACGACGGGGCCAGGAAGCTGATAGTCTCTTCAGCCTCCAACTGGAAGAACGACAATCCCGACGTCATCGATTACAGCGACCTGACCGGCGCCTCTGTCGACATCAGCGAGGGCAGGGAAGAGATCACGACCAAGAACGCGGAGGGCAAGTTCGTAAGCTGCGATCCTCCCCGCTACAAGGCCAGATACGACATCTATGTCAATATCAACGTCGACAACCCCTGGTTCAGCTCCATGAGGTTCAGGGTCAACCCCTCCACGGTGGTGATCGATCCGGTGGTAAGCGGCCCGGGCATGGCCCCCTTAAGGCCGGGAGCTTCGATGAACAACCTGCCTCCTGCCCACAGGATGGGAAGCGTCACCGTCAGCAAGGCCGATCCCAATACCGACCCCAAGTACGTCGAGTACATGAAGGCGGCGGAGGAGATAAAGGACGCGGTGCTGCAGAAGGTTAACGAGACCGTAAGCGCCGCGGCTCCCAAGGCTGCGGTGAAATGCCCCTACTGCGGGGCGACGACCGTTCCCGACAAGGACGGAAGGTGCGAGTACTGCGGCGCTCCCGTAGGCGATTAGATTTTAAAAAGACTGATATTTCAACATTTGCACGATTTTTGCTCCGGCGGCCCCATAAAGGGGCCGCCTTTAGCTTCCCTTCCTTGACAATGAAATAGAGACATGTTAATATCGCTAAAATAAGCAATTCCGCTAGCGTAAAAGCGCGGCCGATCTTAAGAAAGCGGCCGGAAAGGAAGATGGATTGAACGATAAAGCGGCAAGACTGGACAGGATATTCCCGTCCGAATACTACGGAGATTTCAGGCTGTTCCTTTACAGCATAAGGATGAGGCACGGCGCCCGCACGGCCTTTATACTAAAGACCAAGGGGCCCGGCAGGGAAGTGAGCTACCGCAGGGTCAGCTACGCCGAGTTCTGCTCCGACGTGCAGAGCTTCGGCACCGCCCTGATGAAGAGGGGTCTCATTGACAAGAGGGTCGCCGTCATCGGCCTCAACTGCTACCAGTGGGTGGTCGCCTACCTGGCGGTGATCTGCGGAGGCGGGACCGCCGTCCCCCTGGACAAGACCCTGCCCTACGAAGAGCTCTTCATGTCCCTCAAGCGCAGCGGAGCGGCCGCTGTCATCTGCGACAGCGAGAGGATGCCCCTGGTCAAGAGGGCGGCCGAAGAGCTGGGCAGCGATACGCTCATCATCCCCATGAAGGGAGAGGACGGGGTCGACGGCCTCACCGAAGAGGGAAGAGTATTAAGGGAAGCGGGGGACTTCTCCTACGACAGCCTCCCCATGGACAGCGAAAAGACCGCCGAGATACTCTTTACTTCGGGTACCACGGCCAACGCCAAGGCCGTCATGCTCTCCCAGAAGAACATATTGGTCAATCTCTACGACATGGGCTGCGCCGAAGACGTGAGGCCCGATGACGTGAACATGGCCTTCCTGCCCTTCCACCACAGCTTCGGCAGCACCGGCCAGCTGGTCATGCTCAACGCCGGAGCCGCCACCGCCTTCTGCGACGGCCTCAAGTACGTCCAGAGGAACCTGGTGGAGTATAAGATCTCGGTCTTCGTCTGCGTCCCCCTGCTCATAGAAGCCCTCTACAAGAGGATAATGCAGTCGGTGGAAAAGAGCGGAAAGGAAAAGACCTTTAAAAGGGCGCTCAGCCTTTCCGACGCCCTGCTTAAAAGGGGCATAGACGTAAGAAGGAGGCTCTTCAGCCAGGTCCACAGCCAGCTGGGAGGGTCCTTAAGGCTCATGATAAGTGGAGCTTCGGCCCTGGACCCCGAGATCGCCGAAGGCCTTCGCCGCATAGGCATAGAGTCCCTTCAGGGCTACGGAATGACCGAGTCGGCTCCGGTTCTGGCCGCCGAGAACGCCGAAAACAAGAGGACAGGCTCCGTCGGAAGGTCCATGCCTTCGGTGGAGATACGCCTTGCGGACGTCAACGACGAAGGCATAGGTGAGATAATCGCAAGGGGCGGCAGCGTGATGCAGGGCTACATGGACGATCCCGAAGAGACCGCGAGGACCATAAGGGACGGCTGGCTCTACACCGGAGACCTGGGCCGCGTCGATGACGACGGCTTCCTCTACATCTGCGGCCGCAGCAAGAACGTGATAGTCCTCAAGAACGGCAAGAACGTCTATCCCGAAGAGCT
>JAFRWQ010000177.1 GCA_017437925.1 Bacillota bacterium | reverse complement strand
TGACAGTCCGGCGGACTGTCACGGTCCGAGCACGCCCAAGGCGCGCGCAGGACGGCAGACTTGCCGCAGGCAGGGCTGCTCCCCCTATGCTCAGCCAATTCTCCCGCCGCCGATATTTGTTTTGTACTTTCTGCGGTTTTCTATGATTTTGTATTGTTGTTGATCACCATAATGAATACCGTTTAATTATGGTCCTTACATTAAACATTTATTTTGTTTTTGCCGTTTCCCTGCGCATCGCGCATACAGTTAAGGAGAAAAACGTCATGAACACAGATCTCAGTAAGACCTTAAAGCGCAGCGCTTCGCTGCTCATCTCGTTCCTGTTGATACTGAGCCTTCTGCCCGCTGCGGCTTTCGCTGAGGGGGAGACCGGCGAGGCATACGCCGAACTGAAGGTCACGAAATCAGCCGACCCGGCGAGCGGTGTGAAGGCCGGCGATAGGGTCACCTATACGGTCACAGTAAAAACACCGGCAACGTACGGGTGACCGGCATCACCCTGGAAGACGAACTTATGCCCGAGGAATCGATCCCGGCTTCCTTTGATCTGGAGCCGGAAAAAGGCAATACGGTAACCTACACCTATACAGTGACCCAGAACGATGTAGAAGCCGGTTCGTTCGAGAACACGGTCACGGTGACCGGAACGGATCCGCGGGATCCCAACTCCCCTGTTGTGGCCGGCGCCAGCGCCGTAGTGACGGCTTCCGAGAAACCTGTCCTTGAGGTCACTGTCACCGGCAACACGGCTGAGGTTACATACGACGGCGAGGAACACAGCGTCACGGGATATAAGGCATCATGTGACGATAAGCTGTTCGACCCGGAGCTCGTCAGGTATGACAGTGAAGCCGAAGCAAAAGGAACTGAACCCGACACTTATCAGATGGATCTGGACCCGGACAAATTCTTCTATGATGACGAGAGCGTCAAGGTAAACTTCACCGTGACAGACGGCTGGCTGAAGATCACAAAGGAGACCGGAGGCGCCGATCCGGTGACGCCCGATGAGCCGTCAGGCCCCGCGGATGACGACGAGCCCGAAGATGACGACGAGCCTGTCGAGCAGGTCCGGGACGATCTGAACCGCAGGGATCACTACGCCTACATCCTGGGCATGTCCGACGGACTCGTCCATCCCGAGGCCAACATCACCCGGGCTGAGGCCATGGCGCTGCTCAACAGAGTGCTCGACAGGAAGCTGCAGAGCACGGGCGATATGCTGCCCGGCATGACCGAGTGGCCGGACAACGCGGACCCCGGAAAGTGGTATTATCTCGATGTGCAGGAAGCCACCAACAGCCACAGATTCACCAGGAATTACGGGGGTCCGGAGAAATGGACGGAGCTCAGGGAAACGCCCGGCTGGGAGCAGTACGAATAAGGCGGGCCGGAGCTTAAAAGAAACGGCCTTTAAGCCTGATCAAATGTAAGCGGACAAAACGAAAAAGCCCCTGAAACTTTCGGGTCTCAGGGGCTTTTCTGTCGCGTTCGTTCTTTTTTTAGGGCGCCTGTCCGCTCAGTTCGGCATGGGGGAGCTCACGCTCTCGGGAAGATATTCTTCGTTTTCCGGGCCTTCAGCGGCAGGATCTTCCGCCTGCAGGGGATTGCTTTCCTTGTGCGATATCCAGGCGGCGCGCAGGACCTCGGGGCCTTCCTTTATCATGTCCAGGCGCTCCTGCTCGCTCATATTCCCCAGGAAGTTCTCGAAGCGGGGGTCGCTGAGCACCTCTTCGGTCTCGGCGCAAAGCTCTCTCTTTTCCTCGGGGGTGCCGCACATCGCATCGCCGGCGAGGTCATCGCAGCTGTCGCTGATGCTGCTGCACGCGATGAGGCGGGCAAAGTCGCGGGAGGTGCCGCCTCCGCTTTTCACACTTAAAGTGTAAAACGTCCTGTCCAACAAATGTCCAACGGATGGCAAAAGTTTTAAGAAGGCCTTAGGTTTGAAAGTATCAAAGACTGCCTATGCGCCGCTCCTTGACTAACAAATATGTATGCGTTATTCTTTTTTCAGCAATACTGTATTCATTAGAAAGGAGTCTTACTCTCATGAAGAAATATCTTTCCGAACTCATCGGTACCTGCGTCCTCGTATTTATGGGCTGCGGCACCGCCATGCTGGTCGGCTGCGATTCCGACAACGGCGGAGGCTATATACTCACTGCTCTCGCCTTCGGTCTCTCGGTAGTCGCCATGGCCTACTGCGTTGGCAACATCTCCGGCGGCCACTTCAACGCCGCGGTCACTCTCGCGATGCTCATGCGCAAAAAGATCTCGAGCAAGGATGCGGTAATGTACTGGATCTACCAGGTCATAGGCGCCTTCATCGGCTCCGGCCTCCTCGCCCTGATCTTCGGCCTCGGCAATGTCACCGACAGGACCGGCGGCCTGGGAAGCAACGGCCTCGCCGGCGTCAACGGGAACGCCATGGCCGGCCTTCTCGTCGAGATCGTCCTCACCTTCATCTTCCTGATGACCATCCAGGGAGTGACCTCCGAGAAGTTCAAGCACGGATCCTTCGGAGGCCTGATCATCGGCCTCACCCTGACCTTCGTCCACATCTTCGGCATCGGCCTCACCGGAACCAGCGTCAACCCCAGCCGCTCCGTCGCTCCCGCGGTCATCGCGGCCATGAACGGCAATTCCGATCCCTTAGGCGCCCTCTGGGTCTTCATCGTCGGTCCCCTGGCAGGCGCAGCCCTCGCCGCGATCGTCTATCCTTATCTGGAGAAGAAATAAAGGACGGCTGGCCTGACGCTTCGGATCCTCATGACGGCTCCGCCCGAACAGTCAGCTTTATCATTGACCCGTTGAATTCTCAACGGGTTTTTTATTTTATGTGGTATAATCTTAAATAGAGCGCGGCGTATACCGATCTAAGTGGCAGGGCGCCCCTGCTTGATCAACGGAAGGGAAGAGGTGAGAGGCATGGAGAAGGTCCTGGTCGGGATGTCCGGCGGAGTGGACAGCGCCGTAGCGGCGCTGCTCCTTAAGAAGGCCGGGTATGAGGTCGTGGGGGCTACTCTGCGCACCTGGCAGGCCGAAGACGGGTCCGAGAGCCGCTGCTGCGATATCGATGACGCAAGGACCGCCGCCCGCCAGATAGGCATAGACTTTTTCCCGGTCAACAGCGCCCTTGCTTTTCAAAAATGCGTCGTGGAACCCTTTTCGAGCGAGTATCTGCGGGGCATGACTCCCAATCCCTGCATAGAATGCAACCGCTATGTCAAGTGGGACAGGCTGCTGTTCTACGCGAAGGTGATAGGCGCAAAGTACATCGCTACCGGCCATTACGCCTCGGTGGTAAAGCTGGACAACGGAAGGTACACGGTCAAAAGGGCGAAGTTCGCCGAGAAGGACCAGACCTACATGCTTTACAAGCTGACGCAGGAGCAGCTGGCGGCGACGCTGATGCCTTTGGGCGATCTTCCAAAGAGCGAGGTCAGGAAGATCGCTGAGGAGGCGGGCCTTTCGGTCGCCTCAAAGCCCGATTCGCAGGAGGTCTGCTTCGTGACCGACGGGAGCTACGCCGACTACATCGAGAAGACGGCGGGGGCGGCTTCCGCGGGAGAGGGGCTCTTCGTAGACGCCTCGGGGAAGGTCCTGGGGAAGCATAAGGGCATAATCCACTATACGGTCGGCCAGAGGAAGGGTCTGGGCATAGCCCTGGGATATCCCGCCTACGTCATTGAGATAAGGCCCGAAAGCAACGAAGTTGTGCTGGGCGATGAGCGGTCGCTTTACCGTAATTCTTTACTGTGCAGAGACTGCGATTTCATGAGCATAGCGGGGCTTGAAGTGGGGGAGGGCCTCTCCTGCACGGTCAAGATACGCTATCAGCACGCCGGGCAGAGGGCTGTCATCTCCAAGGCTGACAAGGATGCGGTCAGGGTGTCCTTTGAAGAGCCGGTAAGGGCTCCCGCACCCGGGCAGTCGGCGGTGTTCTACGATGACGAAGACCGGGTCATAGGCGGAGGCATAATATCCGGGGCCTTCTGACGCCATGATCCGGACAACATTAAAAGTGTAAGTTAAGACTTGATGCGAGACTATGATCATCCTCATCACCGGAGCCTCCCATACGGGGAAGACCCTTCTGGCGCAGAAGCTGCTGGAGAGGTTTAAGTACCCTTATCTTTCGATCGATCACCTGAAGATGGGCCTCATACGCAGCGGAAACACAGACCTGACCCCCGAGGACGACGGGGCCCTCACCGCGTATCTCTGGCCTATAGTCAGGGAGATAATAAAGACCGCTGTCGAAAACCGCCAGAACCTGATCGTTGAAGGCTGCTATGTGCCCTTCGACTGGAGAAGCGGTTTTGATGAGGAGTATCTGGACCATATCAGCTTCGTCTGCCTTGCCATGACCGAAGAGTACATAGACGCTCATTTCGATGATATCTCGGGTCTTGAGTCGGTCATAGAGAAAAGGGCTGTTGATACCAGGCTGCGCGCGGAAGATCTCAAGACTGACAACAGAAAATACGCGGACGGTTTCCTGAGCAGAGGGGAAAGGGTCGCGCTGATCGAAGAAAACTTTGAAGGAACTATTGAGTCGACCGTATTCGGTTTACGGTAAACTTGACCGCAAAAGTCATTCCACCAGTACCGGAAAGCGCTGAAAGGCTTACGCATCGGATCGGAATTAATAAACAACTCAGAATACTCTTAGAAAAGAAAGAAAAAGCATGCTTAAGGAATATGAAATAGTGCCTGCGGGTCCGGATAAAGCCGATGACGTCATGAGGATCACCCAGACCGTAATAAAGAGCGTCTATCCCCGCTACTATCCTGCCGGGGCCGTGCAGTTTTTCAGCGATCATCACAGCACCGAGCGGGTCGCAGAAGATATCGCGGCCGGACTGGTTTACATACTCAAGACCGAAGGACATCCCGTCGGCACCGTTACCGTTAAGGGCTGCTGCATAAACCGGCTCTTCGTCCTTCCCGAGTATCAGCGAAGGGGCTTCGGCAGGGCACTGCTCGATCTGGCCGAAAACATCATATCTAAAAACTATCCGGCGGCGGAGATGGACGTTTCCCTTCCTGCAAAAAGCATATATTTGAAGCGGGGGTATAAGGAGACCGAATACCATACGGTCGAGACCCAAAACGGCGATTTCCTCTGCTACGACGTCATGGTCAAAACGTTCTCAGCCGCCCCGGCGCAGGACGTCATATCATAAGAATGCGAAGCAGGAGGTGAGCGGGCTTATGAAGACCGCAGTGATCTACTATTCTCAGCATCACGGAAATACGAAAAAGCTGCTCGACGCCATGGCCGGCATAGGCGAAGACACAGAGCTTATCGACGTGACGGATCCCAAGACCCTTGATCTTTCGGGCTACGACCGCATCGGCCTTGCCTCCGGGATCTACTACGGAGGCTTCGCGAAGCAGCTGGTCGCTTTCGCGGAAGAGCATCTTCCCGAAGGGGTCCCGGTGTTCTTCGTCTACACCCACGGAGCGCCCAAAGGCGAGTTCCTGAAGAGCATCAGGGAGGTCACTCTGGCCAAAGGCTGCCCCGAGCTGGGCGAGTACAGGTGTCAGGGCTACGACACCTTCGGTCCCTTCAAACTGGTAGGAGGCCTGGCCAAGGGCCATCCGACCAAAGAGGAGATCGAAGGCGCGGCGGAGTTTTTCAGGAACCTTCCCGGTCCCGAAAACAGCCGCAAGCCCGAGCCTTAACGATCCCCTGAGAGCCGGGTCAAAGCGATGCCCAAAGCTTAAGACGCAGGCCCCGGTCCATATCATCAAAACCGCAGCTTAATAAACCGTACACAGACCCAAGGAGAACCCATGCCCGTATTTTCCAAGTATCACCGCTT
>JAFRWQ010000176.1 GCA_017437925.1 Bacillota bacterium | reverse complement strand
GTTTCAGGCTGCCCTCGGCCCTGGACAACAGGCCCCTGCGCTTCGACGAGTTCCAGGAGAGGGTAAACCAGATAATATACGTCAGCGCTACTCCGGCCGAGTACGAGAGGACGGTCTCTGGAGGAATAGACGCGGAGCAGGTCATAAGGCCCACGGGTCTTCTGGATCCTCCGATCCGGATAGTCCCCACCGAAGGCCAGATCGACCACCTCATAGGCGAGATCAACAAAGAGGTCGCAAAAGGCTGCAGGGTACTGGTCACCACCCTGACCAAGAAGATGGCTGAAAGCCTCACCGATTACTTAAAAGCGGCGGGACTTAGGGTCCGCTACATGCACTCCGACGTGGACACCCTCGAAAGGAACGCGATCTTAAGGGATCTCAGGCTCGGCGTCTTCGACACTCTGGTGGGCATAAACCTCTTAAGAGAGGGCCTGGACCTTCCCGAGGTCTCCCTGGTCGCCATACTGGACGCCGACAAAGAAGGTTTCTTAAGGACTGAGACCTCGCTGATACAGACCATAGGCAGGGCCTCCCGCAACGCAGACGGCAGGGTCATAATGTACGCAGATCAGGTGAGCCCCGCCATGAGGGCCGCCATCGACGAGACCGACCGCCGCCGCGAGATACAGAAGAAATACAACGAAGAGCATCACATAACCCCCGAGACCGTAAGGAAGGCCGTAAGGAACGTCATAGAGGTCACCGAGAAGATCGAAAGCCAGGTCGACGACTACAAGGGCAAGAGCCTGCTCGAGCTGACCAAGGCGGAGCTCAAGGATTACGCTGCCAAGCTCGAAAAGGAGATGAAGGCGGCGGCCAAAGACCTTCAGTTCGAAAGGGCGGCGCTGCTGCGCGACAGGATGCTCGAAGTCAGAGCGAAGTTATAATATGCAGACCGATCTCATCATAAAAGGCGCAAGAGCCCACAATCTCAAGAACCTGAACGTCAGGATACCCAGGGACAAGATGATAGTCATAACCGGCCTTTCCGGGTCCGGCAAGTCTTCGCTTGCCTTCGACACCATTTACGCTGAAGGCCAGAGGCGCTACGTGGAGAGCCTCTCCGCCTACGCCCGCATGTTCCTGGGCCAGGTGGACAAGCCCGACGTTGACTCAATCGACGGCCTGTCCCCCGCCATATCAATAGATCAGAAGACCACCAGCAAGAACCCCAGATCCACCGTAGGCACCATCACCGAGATCTACGACTACCTGAGGCTGCTCTACGCCCGCACCGGCATACCCCACTGCCCCATATGCGGCAGGGAGATCAGCAGCCAGAGCGTGGACCAGATAGTATCTCAGCTGATGGATCTTCCCGAGGGCACCAGGGTCACCCTGCTGGCTCCAGTGATAAGGCAGATGAAGGGCCAGCACGAAAAGGTCCTTGAGCGCATACAAAGGGAAGGCTTCGTAAGGGTCAGGGTCGACGGCGAGATAAAGACCCTTGGCGAAGACGAGATCAAGCTGGCCAAGACCTACAAGCACAGCATCGACATAGTCGTCGACAGGGTGGTCGCAAGGCCCGGCCAGGAAGGGCGCTTTTCGGAGAGCGTGGAGCTCGCCGTAGCCCAGGGGGAGGGCCTGGTAACGGCCCTCATCCAGAGCGGGGACGAGACCAAGGAGCTGGTCTTCAGCACCAAGCTTGCCTGCCCCGAGCACGGGGTCAGCATAGGAGAGCTGGAGCCCCGCGACTTTTCCTTCAACTCGCCCTTCGGGGCCTGCCCCGAGTGCAACGGCCTGGGCTTCATAGAGCGCATCGACCCCGACATACTTATAGAGGATCAGAACCTCTCCCTCAACGGCGGAGCCCTCACCAAGGCCTTCGCAAGCATGGAGTACGCCGGCTTTTACAGGCAGCTGATAGGAGCCCTTGCCGACTATCACCATGTCAGCATGGACACCCCGTACAAGGACCTTCCCGAAGGCTTTGTGCACGAGCTCCTCTACGGCACCGGGGGTCGCAAGCTGGACTACGGTTACGTCAGAAAGGACGGGTCGGTCTCCCACCGCCACGACACCTTCGAAGGCGTGATACCCAACCTGATGCGGCGCCACAGCTACTCAAGCTCCGATCTAGTCAAGGCCAAGCTTGAAGAATACATGACCATGGACCTCTGCCCGGCCTGCCGCGGCAAGAGGCTCAAGCCCGAGATCCTGGCGGTCACCGTGGGCGGAAAGAACATCATAGAGTTCACCGAGATGTCGGTGAGGGAAGCCCTTGAGTTTACCGGGGCCCTGCCCGGCATGCTCTCGGAAAAGGACATGTCCATAGCCAGGCTCATAATCAAGGAGATCAGGGCAAGGCTCGAATTCCTCATAGAAGTGGGACTCGACTACCTGAGCCTTTCGAGGGCATCGGCGACCCTTTCGGGCGGGGAATCCCAGCGCATAAGGCTGGCCACCCAGATAGGTTCCTCCCTGGTCGGAGTCATGTACATACTGGACGAACCCAGCATAGGCCTTCATCAGAAGGACAACCGTAAGCTCCTTGACGCCCTGCGCAGCCTCACCGATCTTGGCAACACCCTGATAGTTGTGGAGCACGACCAGGAGACCATGGAGTCAGCGGACCAGATCATAGACATAGGTCCGGGAGCGGGGGAGGCCGGAGGCTACCTGGTCGCCCAGGGAAGCCTCGAAGACATAAAGAACTGCCCCGAGAGCATAACGGGCCAGTACCTGGCGGGAAGAAAGAAGATCGCGGTCCCCAAGACCAGAAGGAAGGGCAGCGGCAAGTACATAACTATCAAAGGGGCAAGGGCCAACAACCTCAGGGGTATCGACGTGGACTTCCCCCTGGGAGAATTCATATGCGTCACCGGAGTTTCGGGCTCGGGCAAGAGCAGCCTGGTCAACGACATACTCTACAAGGGCCTTGCCCAGTATTTCTACAGGGCAAAGGCAAAGCCGGGTCCCCACGACTCCATAGAAGGGATCGAATACATCGATAAGATCATAGACATAGACCAGTCGCCCATAGGCAGGACTCCCAGGAGCAATCCCGCCACCTACACCGGAGTCTTCACTCCCATACGCCAGCTCTTCGCCCAGACCCCCGACGCAAAAATGAGGGGATTTGACGCGGGGCGCTTCAGCTTCAACGTCAAGGGCGGCCGCTGCGAAGCCTGCTCCGGCGACGGCATCATCAAGATCGAGATGAACTTCCTGCCCGACGTTTACGTGCCCTGCGAGGTCTGCCACGGAAAGCGCTACAACCGCGAGACCCTGGAGGTCAAGTACAAGGGCAAGTCGATCGCGGACGTGCTCGATATGACCGTTTCGACGGCGCTCGAATTCTTCCGCAACATCCCGTCGATCGAACGCCAGCTCCGGACGCTCGAGGACGTCGGCCTCGGCTACATCCGCCTCGGCCAGCCGTCGACCCAGCTTTCGGGCGGCGAGGCCCAGCGCGTGAAGCTCGCGACAGAGCTCTCGAAGCGCGCGACCGGACGGACGCTCTACGTGCTCGACGAACCGACGACCGGCCTCCATTTCGACGACGTGAACAAGCTCGTCTCCGTGCTCTCGAAGCTCGTCGACGCCGGCAATACCGTCATCGTCATCGAACACAACCTCGACGTCATCAAGACGGCCGACTGGATCATCGACCTCGGCCCCGACGGCGGTGACCGCGGCGGAACGATCATCGCCGAAGGAACGCCCGAGGACGTCGCGCACGTGAAAGGCTCGTATACGGGCGACTATCTTGCGCGAATTCTCGAAAAAGCGCCGAAAAAAGGCGTATAATGGACGAAAAGATCGCATTTCGCGATCCGAAAGGGCTTGAATCGATTTCAGAATTGTGCTACAATTCCATTCATTATTACCCCCATCAACAAAACAACATCAAAAGAAAGAAGGCGTTAATCATGAAGTACGAATTCCCAACGATCGGACAGGCGAAGAAGATCGTTCTGCCCGAGGACAAGAAACTCGGTTTCGGCAAAATCATGGCGCCCTGGATGTCCGTCGCAACCTATACGGAAGGTCAGGGCTGGCATGACCTCGCCGTAGTACCCTACGGACCTTTTATGATCGAACCGGCTGCTTCGGTTCTCCACTACGGCCAGGAAATGTTCGAGGGTCTGAAGGCGTTCCGCCGTCCGGACGGCTCGATCTGGACGTTCCGCCCCGACATGAACTGGAAGCGCATCATCAACACGAACCGGCGCCTCGTCATGCCGGAGATCCCGGAAGAGATGTTTTATGAGTCGGTCCGTGCCGGCGTCCTTGCGAACGAAGAATACGTTCCGAAGAGCGAAGGAACGTCGCTTTATGTCCGTCCGTTCATGATCGCGACGGAACCGTTCCTCGGCGTCCACGTCTCGAAGGAATACAAATACTTCGTCATCTTCAGCCCCGTCGCGAGCTACTACGCGGCCGGCACGAAGCCCGTCGACCTCTACGTCGAAACGGTCTACTCCCGCGCGGCGGACGGCGGTACGGGCTTTGCGAAGACGAGCGGCAACTACGCCGCGTCGCTGCTCTCCCAGGTCCTCGCCGAACAGCGCGGTTACGCCCAGGTCCTCTGGACCGACAGCGCGACCCACACCTACGCCGAGGAGATCGGTACGTCGAACGCGTTCTTCATCATCGACGGAACGGTCATCACCGCCCCGCTGAACGGCACGATCCTGCCCGGCATCACCCGCGACTCCGTTCTGACGATCCTCCGCGATTGGGGCATCCCGGTCGAAGAGCGTCCGATCAAGATCGATGAGATTTTCGAGGCTTCGAAGGCCGGCAAACTTGACGAGATGTTCGCGACCGGCACGGCCGCGGTCGTCTCCCCGGTCGGTCAC
>JAFRWQ010000175.1 GCA_017437925.1 Bacillota bacterium | reverse complement strand
TCAGACCCAGACTCCCGCCCAGACGACGGCTCCGGCTCAGACTACAACCCCGGCGGAGCAGAAGCCTGCCGAGCCCGAGTACAAAGAGGATATGGTCATAGGAATACACTACAAGTTTTCCAAGATCGATCCCCAGGAGACCAACACCGCTCCCCATTGCTCCATATTCAGGACGATGTATGACACCCTGATCCAGTACAACACCACGGAAAAGAAGCTGGAGCCCAGGCTGGCCACCGAGTGGAAGACCGATGACGGCATCAACTACGCCTTTACCCTGCGCGACGACGTATACTTCCATAACGGTGAAAAGCTCACCGCCGAAGACGTCAAGTTCACCGTGGACAGAGGCCGCGACTACAGCGCATCCAGCTCCCTCTTCAAATCCATAGAGAGCATCGAGGTCGTAGACGACACCCACTTCAACATGAAGCTGTCGGCGGTCAACGTGGACGTGCTCTACCAGCTGTCGCTGCCCGGCGCCTTCATCATCAACAAGAAGGCCCTGGAGGACGATCCCGAGTACGGCATGACCATAGGCACCGGCGCCTACACCCTCGACTCCTATGAGTTCGGCAACTACACCCTGGTCAAGAGGAACGAGAACTACTGGGGCGAGGCTCCCAAGACCAAGAGCCTCAAGTTCTGGTTCATCTCCGAGGATTCGGCAAGGCTCATAGCCCTCGAGACCGGCGAGATCGACGTCTGCCTCAATCCCGACACCAACGAGCTCAAGCACATCACCGACAACAAGGATCTGGAGCTCAAGCAGTTCGACCTCTCCAGTATCAACTATCTGGCCCTCAACAACGAGAAGGGGCTTCTCTCCAACGCCAACCTGAGGCTCGCCCTCTGCCACGGCATTGACCGCGACGAGATCATCGACGTGGTCTTCAACGGCCTGGCTGTCAAGAGCGAGAGCTACTGGGCATATTCGGCCTTCGGCTATAACGGTGGAGGAGTGACCAACTACGATTACAACCCCGAGAAGGCGAAGGAATACCTGGCCAAGGAAGGCTATAACGAAAGCAATCCCCTGACCGTTCACTTCGGCGTCATCGCCGGCCAGAGAAAGGCCATGGGCGAGCTGGCCCAGAACCAGCTCAAGGCTTCCGGCGTCAACGTGGTGCTCGATGAGTACGACAGCGCCGGCGTCACGGCCCTCACCACCACCGATGACGAGAGATACGAGGCCTGCTTCCTCAGCTGCTCGCCCAACGTATTCGGCGACGATATGACAAGATTCATCGATGATTACAGCGCCGGCAACCGTCTGCATCTCCACGACCCGCAGGTCCACGAGCTGATGGATAAGGCCCGCCAGGAGATGGACGCAGCCAAGCGCAAGGAGATGTACGTCCAGGTCCAACAGAGGATGTACGAGATCGGAGCGGTGCTTCCCATCTGCACCCCCTACGGATTCGTAGCCACCCGCAAGGGAGTCGAGGGAATAGACTTCTATCCCACCTCTCACCACGACTTCTCCCAGATGTACCTGCAGACCAACTAAAGGCTTAAGGCATAAGACCGGGGCTTTTCCCCGGCAGGCCGAACTTAAACGAAAAAGAGGCCGCGGACCCGAAAAGGATCCGCGGTCTTTTGCTGCCGGCTGCGGAACATGGTGACACGGCGGCAAAACAGTTGTATTATATATTAACAAAGGGCTTTGAGCGGAGCATAGCGCTTACCTAAGTCCCGGCAAAGCAATTGAAGTCAGAATACCCGAAAAACTTTTTATTGGAGGTAAAAATGAACCGTTCCTGGATAGAACTTGACGGAGAAGCCCTGCTTCACAACCTAAAGATAATCAAAGAGAGGCTGGATCCCGGCACCAAGATGATGGCCGTGGTAAAGGCCAACGGCTACGGCTGCGGCATCTGCCGCGTCGCGACCTTCCTGGAAGCCCACGGTATACGACACTTCGCCGTGGCGACGATAGAAGAGGCCATAGAGCTCAGAAAGGCCGGTATAAGCTCCCCCGTGCTGGTGCTGGGAGGCACAGCCATAGAATACGTCAGGGAACTGATAGAGCTCAGGATAACCCAGGCTCTGGTCACCATAGAATACGCCGAAGAACTCAACAAGGCCGCAGAAGCCTACGCGGCAAGGGAAGGCCTCTGTCCCGAAAAGGCGAAGGTGCTGGTCCACATGGCCATAGACACCGGCATGCACCGCATAGGCGCGGGAGCGGACCAGGCGGACGAGATCGCCAAGATCTACAGGCTGCCTTATCTTGACGTAAAGGGCTGCTTCACCCACCTCTGCGCCGCCGACTCAAACAACGAGGACGACGTAAACTTCACAAAGGGACAGATCGCCAAGTACTTCGCCGTGGTCGAAGCTCTCAAGGCAAAGGGCATAGATCTGGGCCTTACCCACATCCAGAACAGCTACAGCTGCTTCAACTACACTCCCCAGCCCTGCGACTACGCCCGTCCCGGCATACTGATGTACGGCGCCTTAAGCTCCAGAAGAGACTATCTCTGCGAGGATCCGGGCTTCATGCCGGTGCTGTCCCTTAAGGTCCGCATCTCATCGGTTCGCGAGATCAACGAGGGAGAGACCGTGGGCTACGGCAGGACCTACAAGGCCGAGAGCAAGAGGAAGATCGCGACTGTCGGCATAGGCTACGGCGACGGGATCCCCAGGAACCTCAGCGGCGGCAAGCTGGAAGGCCTGGTAAAGGGCATGAGGATCAGAGGCACCGGCCGCGTCTGCATGGACCAGACCATGTTCGACGTCACCGACGTTCCCGGCGTCAAGGCAGGCGACATAGTGACCCTCATAGGCAAAGACGGAGACGAGGAGATCAGGGTCGAGGAGGTCGCAGAGGCCGCCGGCACCATCACCAACGAGTTCCTCTGCCGCCTGGGCAGAAGGATCGAGAATCTGGGCTTCACCAAGGCCGGAGACCCCGACTTCTACTTTTAAGCTTAAATAGCGGGGGAGGGCGCTCGGCCTTGAACCGTTAATGCGGCGCAGCGTGCAGCGCGCCGGGATCCCCTGAAAACAGGCATTACGGGCCGTCTGCAAAGCTTTAATTTGCGGGCGGTCTTTTGTATTGCGAAAAAGGCGGGCAGCGCGCAAAAAACTTCAAAAAAAGAAAAAGCGAAAAAAGGAAAAAACAAGGTCCCGTTGAATATATATCCGTGACTTTCGGGAGGTCTGATGGAGAACGGTTCTTACAGCCAGGCAGTTGAAGAGATAAGGAGCAGGTGCAACATTGTGGATCTTATCTCCCCGGTGGTCCCTCTCAAGAGGGCGGGGAGCAATTTCAAGGGCTGCTGCCCTTTCCACAAGGAGAAGAC
>JAFRWQ010000174.1 GCA_017437925.1 Bacillota bacterium | reverse complement strand
GGAGCTCATGGGCTACGACTGGTACAAGGACTGCGTCCACATCAATTTCGGCCTTGTGAGTCTTGAGGACGGAACCATGTCCACCAGGAGCGGCAGGGTCGTCTTCCTTGAGGACGTGCTCAACAGGGCGGTCGAGAAGACCGCTGAGATAGTCCGCGAGAAGGGCGTCAACACCGAGAACATCGAGGAGACCTCAAAGACCGTCGGCATAGGCGCCGTGATCTTCCAGGAGCTCTCCAACAGCCGCATCAAGGACTACGTCTTCAACTGGGATAACGTGCTCAACTTCGACGGCGAGACCGGGCCCTACGTCCAGTACACCCACGCGAGAGCCGCCTCCGTTTTAAGGAACGCCGGTTCATCCGGGAATTTCGATGCGGCCTCCATGGACCTTTCGTACATCTGCAGCGGCAGCGCCTACGAGCTGATCAAGGAGATCTACCGCTTCCCCGAGGTCATAATCGACGCCGCCGACAAGTACGAGCCCTCGGTCCTGACCCGCCACATAGTCGACGTGGCCCAGGCCTTCAACAAGTTCTATCACGACGAGCACATACTGGTCGATAACGAGGCCGAAAAGCAGGCCAAGCTGCTGCTGACCAAAGCCGCCATGCAGACCCTTAAGAACGGCCTTGCGCTTCTGGGCATCAAGGCGCCCGAGAAGATGTAGGTGGACCGATGATACCCGAGTTTGCGGCAAGAAAAGACGAGCTTAAGGACCAGCTGACGGGGGAGCTCAAGACCTACCTCTACGACCAGCTCTCCCCGGATTACTGCGCCGCGAGGGGCCTTGACTTTCTCGCGGGAGTGCCTGTTCCCTTCACTCCCTCCAACTACGTGAAGTTTCAGGAGGGCGGGGAGCTTTCGGTCTCTGACATCGCAGACAACATCATAGTGAGCCTGGGCGCCGACACCCGCTTCAAGTATTCGGGGCCTTACAAGAGGTTTTTGGCCAAGTTCTTCGACGAAAAGCTGGTGGACGTCGCCCTCACCAGGGCCCACACAGAGCTGGGAGAGAGAAGGTTCCGCAGGGCCTGCATTTACGCAAGGGCCGCGCTACTCCTCGACGACAAGGCCCGCGACGCCCTCTACACCTACGCCTGCGTGTGCCGCGAGTGGTACCTGAGCCTCGAAGGGGAGGACGGCAGCGAGGAGCTGGTCGCCCTGCTCAAGTCGGAGTCGGGCAAGTACTTCGAATATACCTCCGAGGCCGACCCCGATTTCGCTCCCACCTGGTATTACATGGGCTACAATTACCTGAACCAGGCCCTGTACCGCAAGGCCCAGCTGGCCTGGCAGCGCTTCATCGAGCTCAAGGGCAGCGATGGGGACGAGGCCGTGACCGAGATCAAGGAGAGGCTCGAGGCCCTCGAACAGCCCGTGGTCATAGAGTCGGGCATAAACGAACTCACCGCCGGCCGCTTCGAGGAAGGCCTGCGCATACTGGAGCCCTTCGTCGGCACCGATTACGGCAATTGGTGGCCCCTGCATTTCTACCTCGCCATAGCCTACAGGCAGCTGGGCTTTTACGACGAGGCCATAGAAGGCTTCAGAAGGGTCATAGCCCTGGCTCCCTCCAACTACGAGAGCAATCTGGCCCTCGCCCAGCTCTATTCCCAAAAGGGCGAGGACGAGCTGGCCGAAAAGTACGCCCGCAAGGCGGACCTCCTTTCCCGCGAAAACCCCAGGTCTTAAAGCCTCGGATCCCAACGTTTACAGGAGTCAGATCATATGAAGCATATTTTCGTGGTCAATCCCGCGGCAGGCGGGGGGCAGGCCGAAAAGACCGTGCTTCCCCTGGTGCGGGCAGCCCTCAAGGATAAAGAGCTTGATTACGAGATCCACAGGACCCTGAACAAGAGCGAGACGGCGGAATACGTGCGCCAGAAGGCCCTGGAAGGGGTCAGGACGCGCTTTTACGCCTGCGGAGGCGACGGTACCCTCAACGACGTTCTTACCGGCATGCTGGGCTTTGAGAACGCCGATCTGGCCCTCGTGCCCTGCGGCACCGGCAACGACTTCGCCAAGAACTTCAGCAGCCGCGACAGGCTGCGCGACATAGAGGCCCTCATGAAGGCGGATACCGTCCCCTGCGACGTTATAAAGTACGGCGGGGGCTGCTGCCTCAACATGTTCAACATAGGCATAGACTGCGACGTTGTGGTGGAGTCGAGAAAGACAAGGGGGATCCTGGCGGGAAGCCCCATGTCCTACGCCGCGGCGGCCCTTAAGGTCCTTTCGAAGGGCAAGACCTACCGCATGGCCTGGGAGCTGGACGGCGAACGCCGTGAGGACGAGATCATGCTCTGCGCCGTGGCCAACGGCCGCTTCTGCGGGGGAGGCTTTAAAAGTTCGCCCCTCGCCTCGGTACGCGACGGCATCATGGACGTGGCTGTGGTAAGGCCGGTCAGGGGTCTTAAGATGCTCAGGCTCCTTCTCAAGTACCGCCAGGGCACCTATCTCGAGGCCGAGGAGGCCAAAGACATAGTCGAGTATTTCAAGTGCGAGAGCTTCAGGCTTATACCCCTTGAAGACGTGCATGTAGCCGTTGACGGCGAGGTGGAGGAGTTCAAAGAGACCGAATTCAGGGTCGCGCCTTCGGCGGTCAGGATAGCGGTGCCCGAGGGCTGCGAGCTTCTGTAGGGCTGCCGGCCGGTGCCCCCTGCTTATAACAAAAATATGTTGATTTTGGCCGGACAATCGGTTAAAATCTCAATGTTCGCTTCGGCGGACGCGCACGGAGACGTATCGAAGCGGTCATAACGGGGCTGACTCGAAATCAGTTTGACAGGAATGTCACGTGGGTTCGAATCCCACCGTCTCCGCCATAGCAAAGAAGGCACCCTTCCGGGGTGCCTTCTTTGCTATCGTAGAAATCGTATGGGATTCGAACCCGTGAGGGCATGGCCGTAAGCGAGACAGTCCTGCGGACTGTCGAGCAGGGCATGTTCGAAGCGGACCCGAAAGGGGTCCGCGAGAGAATTCAGCCGCGCAGCGGCGTGGATCCCACCGTCTCCGCCGCGGCTAAGATGGGCCCGCTTCGTTGCCGCCTTTCGTTTTGAGTGGTATTATCATCTAAATGAATATTATTTTTGAGGGTGAAATGAAGAACGGAACTGAACGCGCAAAAGAACTGTTCATGAAATACGGCGGGAACCGCTTTTATATGGACCTCAACGGAGACGGGAATGAATACGGCGCATACCGTATACCTGAGGAGACGGAAGAAGAGTGGCGCAGGGAATACCTGTCCCGGTTCTTCGGCAGCAGAACCTATGGCAGAGAAGCTCTCCTTTCCTATTCCCGCGCAGCCGATCTATTGAAGAGCGATATTGATGACGATCTGTGGGAGAGGGTATTGTATTATCCTCTTCGGTCAGTCTGGCTGGATGATATAACGGTACTGTTCATGCTGCCGGTAAGCTTCAGGCTTGCGGAAAAACGGGCTCGGAACGCAAAGCTTACCCGGGACACTGCCGATGGATACAGGCGCGCGCTGGACGGTTTTGTTCAGGATGTCCTGAAACGGGCCGATGCAGGCATGTTAACAAGAGCCCGGGACTACGGCCCGCAGGAATTCTCGGATGAGGTCTATGCTGCAGCATATCTGAAGGATCTTCAGCAGAAATGGGCCGGTTTATCCCGAAGCTTAAAGAAATAGTCGATGTGAGAGGTCTTTAAATGGTTTTGCTTACGAAAGAGCAGGCGCGCAGGTTCATGCTGGCGAAGCAGGGGCTGCTGGGCGGCTACCGTTTTTCGGGCAGGGAAGGCGCCCTGGCCTACGTGCGGCAGGCCGGCTGCATACAGTACGACCCCGTGGACGTCTGCGGAAAAAACGCCGAGCTGGCCCTGCGGTCGCGGGTCAAAGGCTTTAAAAAATCAATGCTTTCCGAGCTTTTGTATAAAGATAGGCTGCTGGTCGACTACGCCGACAAGGAGCTCTCGATCTGGCCCGTGGAGGACTGGCCGTATTTCGCTTCCTACCGCAGGCGCAGCCTTGCCCTGGGGCAGACTTTTGAGGGGCTGGCTGAGCTTGAGGCTGAGGCTCTCGCGTACATACGCGAACACGGGCCGGTGTCCGGCGATACCCTGCCAATAGAGGGGAAGATCTTCTGGCATTCGTCCATGCACTGGAGCGGCAGCTGGCATAAGGATTCGCAGGCGGCGAGGTCGGTGCTTGAGCAGCTCTACACCGACGGCACATTGGTCATACACCATAAGAACGGTTCGAGAAAGTTCTACGACCTGGCCGAGCGCTGTCTGGACCCGGCCCTGCTGGCGGCGGAGGACCCCTGTCCCGACGAAGAGACCTTTCTCTGCTGGCGCATACTGCGAAGGATAGGCGCCGTGGGCCTGCTCTGGGACCGGAATTCCACGGCTTTTACAGGCATAGACCTGAGCGCCGAAAGCCGCAGAAAGGCTCTGGCGGAGCTTGAGGAGTCGGGCGCGATACTTCCCGCAAGGGTGGAAGGGATGAGACCCGTCTTTTATCTCCGCGCTGAGGATAAGGAACTGATGGAATCTGTGCTTTACGATACCCTCGACACCAAGCCCCGCATGGAGATACTGGCTCCCCTTGATCCCATGCTCTGGGACAGGGATCTGGTCGACGCCCTGTGGGGTTTCCGCTATTCCTGGGAGATCTACACCCCGGCAGACAAGCGAAAGTACGGTTACTACAACCTGCCCGTACTTTGGGGCGAGAGCTTCATAGGGCGCGTCGAGGCCGCGGCTGACCGGAAGGAGGGCGTGCTGCGGGTCAAAAACCTCAGGCTTGAGCCCGGGGTGCGCTGCACAAAGAAGCTGAAGGAGGCTCTTGACAGATGCCTTCGCCGCTTCGCCGAATTCAACGACTGCAAAGCCGTTGAGTTTTCCGGACTGAAATGAGCGAAAGCGGGGCATAACGATACCGGGTATCCGTCCCGAAACTCAAAAATATATAAAAATGCCCTGACTTCTGATATTATATTTTGTGGTTTTTGACGGCGCCGGCTTAGGCGCCTCATCGACGCGCAGAACAGGAGAATAAAAATGCTTAACATCAGCAGGAGCGGTGAGGGCGGCGAAGTGGTTTAATGAGAAATGGGGCGTCCCCGAGAGCGCCTACCTCGAATGCATGGACCGGTACCTTAAGGGCGGGACCGAATACGGCTGGTATCTCTGCCTTTGCGGCGGCAGTATCGTTGGGGGCCTTGGCGTCATAGAAAACGATTTCCACGACCGAAAGGACCTCGCCCCCAATGTCTGCGCGGTATATACTGAGAAGGCGCATCGGGGCAGGGGGATAGCGGGCAGGCTTCTTGACGAAGCCGTCGAAGACATGAGAAGCAAAGGTATATCGCCTCTGTATCTCATCACCGACCACGAAGGTTTTTACGAAAGGTACGGCTGGGAGTTCTTCTGCACGGCGCAGGGGGAACGCGATACCGAAAAGGCAAGGATATACATCCACAGGTAACGCGGGCTCTGTCCTTTAATACGGACGGCCGGACAAAACAGGAAAGATCATGAAAAACATGGGCATACTGAGAGCCATGAAGCTCTGCAGAGATTACGATAAGACGGATCCCGCCGGGCGCGAGGCTCTGCGCGAAAAACGCCTGAGAGAGCTGGTCGATTACGCGAGAAAAAACAGCCCCTATTACAGGGAGCTGTACAAGGACCTACCCGAAAACTGGAGCCTTGAAGACCTTCCACCCGTAAGCAAGAGGACCCTCATGGACCGTTGGGACGAGTGGGTATGCGACAGAGACCTGAAGCTTTCCGAAGTCGAGCGCTTCATGGAGGATAAAAGCAACATAGGCTCAAAGTTTAAGGGCAGATACCTGGTCTTCACCACCTCCGGCTCCACCGGGAATCCCCTGGTCGCGGTCTGCGACAGGACCTCCAACAGCGTGATGGGAGCCGTCAGCGCCTGCAGAAGCTTCGCGAGAAAGGAAGACCTCAGGGCTTTTATGAAACGGGGCGGAAAGAGCATCGGCGTCTTTGCCGACGAAGGATTTTACCTGGGCAACACCAGCATACGTTCCCGCCTTAAGACCATGCCCTGGAAAAGGAAGCAGATGGCGGTGTCCAGCGCCCTGTACCCCATACCGAAGATAGTGGAGCAGCTCAACGCCTTCCAACCCGCCATGGTGGGGGGCTACCCCTCGAATCTGGAGCTTCTGATAGATGAGGCTGAGGCCGGAAGGCTCAAGATCTCGCCGGTGATCATCATGACCGGTGGAGAATACCTTTCGGACAGCCTGCGCGAAAGGCTCGCGAAGACCTTTCACTGCTGCGTGCAGACCTCCTATTCCTGCACCGAGGGCGGCACGGTGGCCTGCGAGTGCCGAAACAGGCGCTTTCACATCAACGATGACTGGCTCATAGTCGAGCCTGTCGATTCTGATGGAAGGCCCGTCCCGGACGGGGTCCGCTCGGACAAAATACTACTGACCAACCTTTACAATTACACCCAGCCCTTCATACGCTACGAGGTGACCGACCGGGTGATCATGCACAGAGAGCCCTGCGGCTGCGGCAGGCTCTCCCCCTGGATCGAGCTTGAGGGCAGGACCGACGACGTCACAAGCTTTACCGAGGGCGGGAAAACGGTCAGGATCGCGCCTCTTGCGGTCTACGCGGCTCTTAAGGAAGTCCATGAGCTGCGCCGCTTTCAGGTCCTGGTATACCCCGAAAACAGGGTGGAGCTTCGCATCGAGGAGGCAGAAGGCGCAGACCGCGCCGCCGCCTTTGAAAAGGCCAAAGCAAGACTCTGCGAATACCTTGCCTCACAGGGTGTTTTCGACGTTAGCGTGAGCCTCTCGGAGCTTTGCCCCCGGCAGGACCCCGGCAGCGGAAAATTCAAGCACATCGTAAACCTGCAAAACTGAGAATTGCGGATCTGCAAAACTGAGATAAATATAAAAGGGACCTTCCGGTCCCTTTTCCTTTTGAACAAAGCCCCGCTATTTCAGCGATTCGATGAGTTCCCAGGCCTTTTCAAGGTCTCTGGCGTAAACCGTGGTCACGACCAGGTTCCCCTGCATGAACTGTATCCTCGTCTGCGCTGTGACCCTGTCGGGAGGCTCAAGGCCCATGACCTGTTCTTTCGTAAGGCTTCCTATCTCCCCTATGCAGCCTTCGTAATCGTAGAAGTCGGGCTCAGCGTCCAGGCGCCAGTGTATTTCCTCCTGCGGCTCCCCGCCTTCGGCGGATCCTGAGGTGAACGAAGCCTCATAGCTTACGGGCGCCCCGTTTTTGAGCACCAGACTTCCCTCGGTCATGGTATAACCGAAGGCTTCAAAGTCGGGCAGGAAGTCTTCGAATGCCCCGGGCGCCTCGTCGGCGCCTACGTAAGTGTATTCGTCGCCTTCCTCCATGGGGAAGAGAGAAAAGTCCAGGCCGCGCTCCCAGAACCACTCGAATAGCCCGGCAACGTCCTCAAAGCTGTCGTTCCATGAGCCGCAGACCTGGTACCAGCCGGTCCCGTTCTCAAAGGTCATGGTCTTTTTGGTGTTGGCGCTGCCCCGGCTTATGATCCTGACGCCGTCCCGCTCCGTCACGGTCACGGCGGGCTCTGTCACCCTGCCTTTGCCGTCGGTCTCTATGTAAACGACGTCTTCGATGGCGGGGACCTCTTCAAAGCCCGCGGTCAGGCTCAGGTCGCTGTAGTGCTCGAGGCCCTTAAGGTCTCTCCTGTGCCAGGCCAGGGTGACGCTGTACAGGCTGCCTTCGAGATAACAGGCGTAGGCTTCGAAGAGGGGATGCGTGTCTATCGCGGGTATCGCGCCGTCTTTCTCAAGCTCGGTCCTGAGGCGCGAGAAGGATCTGGTCTCGTCGTAGGGCATGGCTGAGTCGGCCACGCTCTTGGCGGAGGACCCCGAGCTGTCGGTCATCGAATATTTGAAATAATCTGAGGCTGTAAAGGACGGGCTCCACTGCTGTATGACGCTTTTCGCGCCTTTTTCGCCAGTCATATGGAATATCCCGCCCGCGGCGACGAAGAGGCAGAGTGCCGCGGCGGCAAGGCGCAGGGTCCTTTTCCCGCCGAAGGATCTGCCGGCAGGCTTTGCGTCGTATTCTTCTGAGGCCGCGCCCGGCGCTCCTGCTTCGTTTGTCTCGCGGTTCTTTTCGAGTATTGCGCCGAGCATGCGCTCGCTTGCGCCTTCTTCGGGCTTCACGCTGTCCCAGGCTTCGTATATCTTTTCAGTCTTCATCGACGTCTTCACCTATCCTTTCCTTAAGGACGGCGCGGGCCTCGCGCAGCCGGTTCCTCACCGTGGACTGGGGCAGTCCCAGGATCTTTCCGATCTCGGGGCTGTTATAGCCCTCGTAATAGTAAAGATAGACCGGGGTGCGGTACTTTTCGGGCAGCTGAAGCAGGGCCTGAAGAAGCTCTCCGGCTTCAAAGCCTTCGGGCCCGGGGACCTCCGGAACGTCCTCCAGGCTCTCGCGCTTTCTCCACCAGTGCTTCAGGCTGTTCTTGCAGACGTTGACCGCGGTCCTGATGAGCCAGGCCTTCTCGTGCTCTTCGCTCTCAAAGGCCGGGCCCTTCTCTATGAGCCTGAAAAAGGTCTCCTGAAGAGCGTCTTCGGCGTCGGCGGCTGCCTTCATGTAACTGAAGCAGACCCGGTATACGGTTCCCGAGCAGCGGGCGTATATATCCGCGATCTCGCCGTCGCTGCGCTGCGTCCTTGCTGACATGGGGCCGTCCTCCTTTCACTGTTAATACAATCGAAGGCGTCGAAACGTTCGAAAAAAACGAAAAAAATCATATGCCGTAAGCCGCGATCCCCAGCAGGGCGGCGCAGCAGATGAGCAGTATGGGCGAGATCCCTCCTTTTTTAAGCTTTCTTGACCCGAAGTACAGGGCGCTGAGGACGGCGGTCAGAGCGAGGGGTCGGACGAGCAGGGCGCCGCCTTCGCTTACCAGGCCGTTTTTTACCATCATGTATACTCCGGTCGCGAGGATTATCCCTATGATGCAGGGTTTAAGCCCCCTTAAGACCGCCTGCACGTAAGGGTTCTTGAGCAGAGTCTTGAGAAGGGCGGTGATCAGCAGCACGATGAGGAAGGAGGGCAGGACCACCGCGGCGGTGGCGACAAGGGAGCCGGCGAGGCCGGCCTTTAAGCTTCCCACGTAGGTCGCCAGGTTCACCATTATGGGGCCGGGGGTCGATTCGCTGACCGCTATCATGTAAGTCAGCATCTCGTCTTCTATCCAGCCGTAGGAGAGCACCACGTCGCGTATGAGGGGGATGGCCCCGTAGGCTCCGCCGAAGGCGAAGCAGCCGACCTTGAGAAATCCGGCAAAAAGCTCAAGCAGCATCATTTGGCTCCTCCTTTCGCGGCGGGCTTTTTGACCGTGAATATGATCAGGCTCACGAGCCCTGCGACCAGCATCAGCGTTATCGAAGAGACCTTAAGGGACAAGAAGTCGATGACCAGCATGGCGGCGAAGGCGCAAAGCATTATGCCTCTCGGCAGAGGCTTTTTCTGCATCTTCTTAAGCATTTTAAGGGCCGCGTCGAGTATCAGTATGCCGACGGCGATCTTTATGCCTTTGAAGGCATGGGCTATCCAGGCGATCTCGAGGAAACCGTCCAGAAACCTTGAGATAGCAAAGATCACGCAGAACGAGGGCAGCACTATGCCCAGGGTCGCGATGAGGGCGCCGGCGAAGCCTTTCTGCTTATACCCCACGAAGGTGGCGCAGTTGATGGCGATGGGCCCCGGGGTGGATTCGGCGATGACGGTGATATCCATCATCTCGTCGTGGCTTATCCATTTCTTTTTTTCGACGCAGGCGTCCTCTATGAGGGCTATCATGGCGTAGCCTCCCCCGAAGGTGAAGAGGCCTATTTTGGCGAAGCTCAGAAAAAGGTCGATAAGAAGGGGCATCGGCGCTTCCTTTCAATAAAAAAACTGCAGTGTATGATTAATCATGCTACCGGGGGACGCTTAAGTCAAGCGCGGACGTTATTGTATAAAAATCATACAATAAAGCCCGCCCGGCCCGTCGCCGCTTTTAAGCCCGCCCGCTATGTAATATAATCATTATACGGCAAAAGAAACCTCAGGCCTTAAGGGCCGGAAAGGAAGGAAATATGGCGCGTTTTGCGAGACGTATCGATACAGTGGCCGATTCGGCGAGGCAGCTCCACTCCCTCACGGTGTCGGCGGCGGGAGGCCCGATAGTGTCCTTCGGACTTGGAGCTCCCGCGGTGGAAGCTTACCCCTTTGACAAAATGAGAGAGATAAGTCAGGATGTGTTCTCGGGCCCCGAAAAGGGCCTGGACGCCGTGAAATACGGCGATACCCTGGGCCTGGTGCCCCTGAGGGAGGCCGTAAGGGATCACCTCCTAAAACCCCGCGGCCTTGACATCGACATCAAAAATATCATGATCACCGCCGGAGGCATACAGCCCATGAATTTCCTCTGCCAGCTCTTCATCGAGCCCGGCGACGTGATACTGGTGGAGTCCCCCTCATTCATACACGGGACCACCATTTTCAAGCTTTTCGAAGCGAAGCTCGAGCCTGTCGACATGGACGGGGAAGGCCTCGTAATGGAAGACCTGGAGCGCAAGATACAGCGCTTTAAGCCCAAGATGATATACACCATCCCGAGCTTCCACAACCCGACAGGAGTCACCTTAAGCCTTGAGCGCCGCGTAAAGCTGGCCGAGCTCGCCGAAAAGTACGACGTCATAGTCCTGGAGGACGACCCTTACAGGGAGATACGCTACAGCGGCAGCGACCAGCCCTTCATCAAGCAGTTCGATAAGAGCGGAAACGTGATACTCTCGGGCAGCTTCTCCAAGATCTTCTCCCCGGGAAGCCGCCTGGGCTTCATAGTAGCGTCAGACGAGCAGATCGCAGCCCTGTCCGACGTCAAGCTCTGCACCGACACCTGCACCAACACCATCTCCCAGGCCATAGCCGCCGAGTTCTTCAAGAGGGGATACTACGAGGACCACAGAAAGTACCTCTGCGACCTCTACAGGAGCAGGCGCGACGCCATGCTGAAGGCCCTGGACGAGTACTTCCCCGCCTGCGCGAAGCACACCGTGCCCGACGGAGGCTACTACGTCTGGACCGAGGTTCCCGGCCTCGACATGACCGCCCTCGCGGATGAGATAAGGGAAAAGCTGGGCATATGCTACGGCATAGGCAGCGGTTTTTATACCGAGGGCAACCCCGAAGGCTCGGGCAGAAGCACCATGAGGCTCAACTTCAGCGGCCTCACCGAAGACGCAATAGACGCGAATCTCAAGAAGATGGGCGCTTTCCTCTGCGAAAGGCTCGGGGCCCCCTGCGGGCAGAAAGGCTAGACCATGTCACTCAACAGACTCAAAAACATGTTTGAAAAAGGGGAGGGCGCCCTCGGCACCTTCTTCGCCGCCGGAAACCAGAACTACATGGAATGCCTGGGCTTCAGCGGCCTAGACTTCGTCATCATCGACTGCGAGCACGGCCCCTTCGACACAGAGACCATGATGGACCTGATCAGGGCTGCCGAGCGCAGCGGCCTCGTCCCCTGGGTTAGGATAGCCAACGTCGATCACAAGGAGATCCAAAGAGCCGCGGACTGCGGAGCCCAGGGCCTCATAATTCCCTGCTTAAGGGAGGTCGAAGACTTCAAGAAGGCGGCGGACCTCGCCAAGTACACCCCCATGGGCCACAGAGGCTTCATAAAGGGCAGGGGGACCGGCTACGGCTGCGCCGAATGGGCAGACACCAAGACCCTTCAGGAGTACTTCGACAACTCCAACGACAGGCTCATGGTAATACCCCAGTGCGAGACCATAGAAGCCCTCGAGAACATCGAAGAGATAGTCAAGATCGACGGCATAGACGGCATATTCATCGGTCCCTTCGACCTTTCCACCTGCATGGGCATAGCGGGACAGCTGGATCTTCCCGAGTTCAAAGCGGCGGAGGAAAAGGTCTTCAGCGCCTGCAAAAGCGCCGGCAAGCCCTGCTACAACTTCACCACCATACCCGCCGTTGCTTCCGACTACATCAACAGGGGCTACGCCGGGGTCGCGGTCAACATGGACTGCATGATCTTCCTCGATGCATATAAGGAGCTCAACGCGAAGATCAGGAAAAATATATCGAAATAGGGCTGAAATGGGCGTTTCCGCCCGAAAAGCGTTCAAAAAACGGTCAAAAAATATAAAAAACTGCTTCCGGGCAGCCCGAGATGATATATAATATTTCCCGCGTCAAGGGAGGAAGATCATGAAAGGCATGTCCGGGAAGCAGTTCTGGATACTGGTAAAGTGCTGCATCTGCATAGGCTGCAGCGTTGGCCTCATCAGCAACTGCATAGGTATTTTCTACACACCGATGTCCCAGGCCCTGGGAACGGGCAGGGGACAGATCGCTGTCATTTCCACCATCATCAGCATGTCGGCCGGCTTCTTCGGGCAGGTCGCCGCGAGACTGGTCAAAAAGTACCGCATGAACATTGTCATGAGCCTGGGCGTCCTTCTCACCGTCGCCGGCTTTTTCGTGCTCTCCCTCTCCGAAAAGCTGCCCGTACTTTACGCCATGGCCGTCTTCATAGGCATAGGCGATATATGCTTTAAAAACCTCACCGTCGCCATAGTCTTAAGGAGCTGGTTCGGAAACCGCAGCGCTTCAAAGCTGGGCATAGCGATGGCCTTTTCAGGCGTCACCGCGGCCGTAATGAACCCTATACTGAGCAGGATCATACAGGCCTACGGCTACTCCACGGGTTTTAAAGCGATGGCCCTGGCACTCGCGGTCCTGGCTCTTCCCGCGGCTTACACCATACGCATGAACGACGAGGAGGAGGCTCCTGCAAAGGTTCAGGCTGCCGGTGAAACGGCAGGCACCGCAAAGCCGGAAGCCCAGAAGACCGTGATCCCCGTGGTCACCCTGGTGCTGCTTTCCGCGGTCTTTCCGATCGCCATAGCGGGCACCACCGGCATGAACTCCCACTTCTCGTCCTACGCGGTGACCGTAGGATACAGCCTGAGCTTCGGCGCCACGGTTGTGTCATTTCAGAGCATATTCAACTCGGTGTGGAAGCTGGTCTACGGCATGCTGGCCGACCGCATAGGCGTCGTGAGGTCCTGCATGATATACATGGGGCTGGTCCTGGTGAGCTGCATCATGCTGCTGACCCTGACCTCCGTCCCGGCGGGAATGATACTGGCAGTATGCCTCTTCCCCTGCGCCTTCTCGGTCTCCACCGTCGGCATCCCGACCCTGGTCCAGACCATAGCGAAGGAGCGCTACGCCGAGGTCTACGCCACGGTGAACATGTTCCACATCATCTGCTACTCCCTCTACACCTCGATCTACGGCACCATCAGCGACCGCGCGGGAAGCTACTTCCCCTGCATGATACTGGTGCTGGTGAACCTGGCACTTTCCGCGGCCGTATGCCTGTATATCGGCAGAAAGAACAACGTAAAATAACATGAAGTCCTCCCCCGAACCCATCAAGACCCTTGGCGAATTCGCCGTCATCACCCTGGCGACCGCCGTGCTCGCAGCCTCAGTCTTCTTCTTCCTGATGCCCAGCCACCTGGCTTTGGGCAGCGTCTCGGGCCTTGCCATAGTGCTGGCCAACTTTCTGCCCCTCTCGGTCTCGGCCATCACGATGATATTGAACCTGGCCTTGCTGGGCCTGGGCTTTTTGCTCATAGGAAGGGAATTCGGCGCCAAGACCGTCTACACCACGGTGATGCTTCCCCTGATGCTGGGAGCCCTTGAAAAGATCTTTCCTGACAACGCTTCCCTCACCGGCGACGCCCTCATCGACATGCTGTGCTTCCTCTTCGTCTGCAGCTTCGGTCAGGCCATACTCTTCAAGCTCAACGCCTCGTCGGGAGGCCTGGACATAATAGGCAAGATACTGAACAAGTACTTCAGGATGGAGCTGGGCAGGGCGATCTCTCTGGTCGGAATGTGCGTCGCGCTCTCCTCCGCCTTCGCCTACGACAGCAAGACGGTGGTCTTAAGCGTTCTGGGCACCTACATGAACGGCATAGTCCTGGATCACTTCATATTCAACTCCAACATGACCAAGAGGGTCTGCATACTTACCGAAAAAGAGGACGAGGTCATACGCTTCATAACCGAGGACCTGCACAGCGGGGCGACCATATACCAGGCGAGGGGAGCCTACACCGACAGGAGCCGGGACGAGATCATCACCATAGTCAACATGCACGAGTACCGCAGCCTGATGAACTTCATACAGCAGAACGACCCCAAAGCCTTCATCACCGTCTACAACGTCAACGAGGTCATATACAGACCTAAAAGATAGAGCCCGAAACGGGAGTATATATGGAAGATCTTAAGAGAAAACAGTTCTGGATAGTCGTAAAGTGCTGCGCCCTCATAGGAAGCAGCATAGGCCTCATAAGCAACTGCATAGGCATTTTCTACACCCCCATATCCCAGGCACTGGGCACGGGAAGAGGGTCTGTCGCGGTCATCTCGACCATAATCAGCCTTTCCACCGGCTTTTCGGGACCCGTGGTCGCGAGAATAATCAAAAAAGTGCCCATCAACAGGGTCATGACCGCGGGAGTCATAGGGGTCGCGACCTGCTTTACTCTCTTCTCCTTTGCCCCCAGGCTTCCGTATTTCTACGTGCTCGCCATCTTTTTGGGCATGAGCTCCATATGCTACAAAAACCTTACCGTTTCAATAGTTCTGCGCAGCTGGTTCGGCAATAAGAGCGCCTCAAAGCTGGGCCTTGCCATGGCCATGTCCGGAGTTGTCGCCGCGGTCATGAACCCTGTCTTGAGCAGGGTGATACTCGCCTACGGCTACAGCACCGGCTTCAGGCTGCTGGCCCTTCTGGTCGCCCTCATAGGCATACCCTGCGCATCGACCATAAGGCTGAGAGAAGACGCGGAGCCTTCAAAGGCATCTGCCGATAAGAAAGAAGCGGCGGAGAGGACCTATATCGCTCCGGTCCTTCTCGCCTTCATCTTCGCCTTCCCCTTCTTCTGCGCCGGCGGCACCGGCATGAACACCCACTTCTCGTCCTATGCGGTGACCCTGGGCTACAGCCTCAGCTTCGGCGCCACGGTGGTGTCCTTCCAGAGCATATTCAACTCGGCCTGGAAGCTGGTCTACGGTTTTCTCGCGGACAGGGCGGGGGCTGTTAAGGCGAACCTCATATACATAGGCTTCTCGATCCTTGCCTGCGTGCTGCTGATCACCCTTACGGCCATACCTACGGGCATCATCCTCGCGGTGAGCATTTACCCGGCCATCTTCTCGGTGACCACAGTCGGAATGCCGACCATGATACAGCAGATCGCGAAGGAGCGCTACGCCGAGGTCTACGCCACAGCCAACATGATACAGACCCTGGCCTACGCAGGAATAACCTCGACCTACGGAGTCATAAGCGACAGGGCGGGAGGCTACATCCCCTGCCTTATGATAGCCATCGCCATGATAAGCTGCTGCGGCTTCGTCTGCTTCATGATAGGAAAGAAGGGCAACATAAGGTAGCCGCGTGCGGCAGCGGATAAGTTTTTCGTATACAAATGAGCGGATGCTGATTATTCAATAAATAATCGGCATCTTTTTTGTTTTTGTATAACTTTTTTGTCATGATTAGCGGTCCGAATAGGAATTGTACTTAGCGGCCGATGATATTTTATAATTAATATGCCCATAAAAATAACCCGAATTGTCTTTATTTTTTTTCCGAAAGAAAGGAGTTTAAAATGTCATTTTGGTATGCTTTGTTGATCGTTATGGCGTTCTTTGCCATCGGCGATGTGGTAGGTCAGATCACCAAGGCTAAAGTATCCGGCGTCTTCGTTACCCTGATGCTTTTCCTCATAGGTTTTC